>NZ_JBJKTM010000035.1:0-6797 GCF_046580785.1 Latilactobacillus sp. VITA-14 | reverse complement strand
TTTGAGCACATTAGTGCTCAAGATTTAACGACGACGTTACTCCAAATTAACCAGCGACCGCTTAAAATACTCGACTGGCAAACACCGTATCAGGTTATGCTGACAAATTTGTCCAAAAATTCGGATTAAATTTGCAATCTACCACATACAAAGATTAATCGGTATTACACGCTTCTATATTTGTTGTACAATTATCTCATTACGAGTCCAATTGAGGAGCACCCATTCAATGCAGTATTTTAAAATCCTATTTACAAGTACATTCACTTTTTTAAAGCAGTCCCAGGCCTATTTTCGTAGTGTGTTATTGATGCATGGCTTTTTGCTTTTAATTTGTCTACCGCTTTTGAGTAAAGCCAGCTACTTCATTCTGGTACATAATCAGATCCAGTTTCTCGCGTTGAGCAACTTGCCAGCGCTTATTCATCAGCATCCGATTGCGCTGTTAGCACTCGTAGGAATTGCGCTACTAATTTTATTGCTGGCTTTCTTCGAATTCACGTTTCTTCTATTAAGTGTGTACTTTATTCAGATTAAACGACCGCTAGCTTTGCAGGCATTGCTGAAGATGACTTTTGCGCAACTCAGGCACCTTCGAATTGGCACGTTCTTTTTCTTTCTATATTATTGTCTTTTAATTTTACCGCTGGGCGGGCTTGGCTATCATTCTGATTTATTGACTAAGTTTAAAATACCGGCATTCATTCTGGATTATATTCTCATGAATCGGCGAATTGTCGCGGGACTTTTCATTCTTGTCTATTTGGGCTTATTATATCTCGGCTTACGGCTGATCTTCACCCTACCAAACATCATTCTTCAGCAGATGACTTTCAAAAAAGCGTTGACCAGTAGTTGGCGGTTTACACATCAAAAAACTGGCTCATTACTGGGGCGTCTACTCTTAATCGGTGCCGCACTGATTGGCTTTACGGGACTCACTTTTTTCCTACTCATCCAACTACAAGCGTTGATTGAAACCCACACATCAGTGGGACTGCCAAGTGCCGTGGTCATCATGACCTTGTTGCAAGCTGCTATGCTCATCAACTTGGTGCTTTCGACAGTCGCCGTCTTTTTCATCGTCATTGATTATTTGTTGGCCGACCCACAATTTGTGCAACCGACGTTCAACTATGCAACCTTAAAATTAAGCGTGCCGCTCAGTGGTCGTTGGTTATTATTCGTAGCAAATTGCGTTTTAATCGGCGTTGGGACTTATAATTGGGACTATCTCCGTTCAGTAACCATTCAGCAGCCGCTAAGCATTTCCCACCGTGGCGTTTCGCAAAAAGACGGCGTCCAAAATTCGATTAGTGCGCTGCGAAAAACTACCCGATTAAAGCCCGATTATGTTGAAATGGATGTGCAATTGACTAAAGATCACCAATTCGTCGTCTTTCACGACTTCCAACTTGCCCCACTCACTGGGCACTCAGGGACCCCGCAGTCTAAAACACTGGCGCAACTGACTAAAATGACCGTCCATGAACATCGGCAATCCGCACCAATTGCTTCATTTGATGACTATCTTGCACGCGCCAATCAGCTTCATCAAAAACTACTGATTGAAATTAAGACACCCACCACCGATAATCCCGGCTTGGTGCAACATTTCCTGAATAAGTATCAGGCCAAAATCGAAGCTCACGGTCACATGGTGCAATCCTTAAACTGGCACATCGTCGAGGCCGTTAAAAAGGCAGCACCGAAGATTCAAACGGGCTACATTCTCCCCTTTAATTTTATCGGCCCACCAATTTCGAACGCTGATTTTTATGCCGTTGAAATGACAACTGTCAACAGTCACTTCATTCAAGCTGCACATCAGGAAAATAAGGCCGTCTTTGTCTGGACACCCAATGATCAACAAGCCGTCCAACGCATGATGTATTTCGGTGCAGACGGCGTGGTCACCGACAATCTCACCGCGGTTAAGCAAGCTAAACAAAAAAATAACCAACGACACTACGCCGATAAACTCGCATATTATGTGATCGGTATTGGGTAATATAGTAAAAAAGGATTGGGAATCGATATTTTTATCGATCCACAATCCTTTTTTATTAGCGATTCTTTCTAAGCCAACGTCTTACACTTGAATAGCCAAGCGTAAGCCCCGTTAAGAGCAATACACCAGCTGAATACACGAATCCAATGACAATCACCGTCTTCATCAAGCCTATTTGGCGAACCATGTCAGCACAAAAAGCTTGTGTTGCTGCCCATTTTTTTCCTAACTTATAAACGAGCAGGATATTAACCACAAAAAAGTGGCAATCAGATCCTGCTTGAATTTTTCTGACATCTTTAACGCCCCAATGTGTCTTATTGCTGTTCATTATAACAATGGCTTTTGCAAAAGAAAAGGTCACAAAAAAGCAGCCATCAATCTTCAATTGACAGCTGCTTGCACTTTATTTGTCTAAAAGTCGTTGTGCTTTTTGGGCGGCGACGTTCATGATGTTCCAAGGACGGTCAAAACCTGGTTGGAAGAAGAAGTCAGCGTATGCTAAATCATCGATTGTCATCTTACCTTGAATGGCAAGTGAAATGGCGTTGATGTTTGCCGTCACGTCAGCTTTAGACATGATTTGCGCACCGAGTACACGCCGTGTTTCTGGATCAAAGGTTAATTTGAAATCGACCACTGGATTTTCTGCTTCAGGGACGAAGTGTGGGCGATATGTTTCAGAAACCAAAACAGATTGGGTCTTCACACCCATTTTATCAGCCGTTCCTTCTTTAATCCCAGTTGAAGCAAAGTGATAATCGAAGACGCTCAATGCTGATGAACCTGAAACAGCGGGTACCGGTTGGTTGGCGGTAACTAAGTTCTTAGCAGCATAGCGACCTTGGCGACGCGCATTCGTTGCTAAAGCAATTGGCATTTCTTTGCCAGTTGGTGCGTATTTTACAACCGTTGCATCCCCGACCGCAAAAATATCGGGTTGGCTTGTTTGTAAGAATTCATTGATTTCAATCCGGCCGCTGCGGTCGAGTTGTAATGTATCTTTTAACCAGCCTGTGTTAGGCCGAATCCCAGCAGCTTCGATGACTAAGTCAGCATTGTATTCAGCTTGATCGGTCACAACTTTAGTTAGCTTACCATCAACGCCGACATATTCTTTGACGCCTTGACCAACTGCAGGATAGATATTGTGCGCTTGCATTTCAGCCGTTAATTGATCTGTAAATTCTTGATCGAGATAGAGACTTAATAGACGTGGCAAGACATCAACAACTGTAACATGTTTGCCAGCTTTAGCAAATGCTTCAGCCGCTTCAATGCCAATATAACCAGAACCGATCACCACAACATTTTTAACGGTTGGATCAACTGTCTTCGCCTTTAATTTAATCGCCCAATCACGGCCACGCATTGCGTAGACATTCTCTAAATCACGGCCTGGCACTGGTAATTCAAATGGCACAGCGCCGACACTCAAGACTAACTTATCGTAACTTTCTTCACGCGTTGTATTATTCTTTAAATCCTTCACTTGGACCGTATGTTGATCGGCGTTAATCGCGGTGATTGCTTGTTGTAGGTTGACTTCAACCCCTTTTGCCCGCATGCCTTCTGGTGTCGCATAACTGACATCATCAACGTTTTTGACGGTCCCTTCTAAATAGAGTTGCATCCCGCAGGATAAGAACGATAGGAAATCGCCTTGTTCGTACCATTGGATGGTTGCATCCGGATAATCGAGTAAATTTTCTTGAACAGTTTCAAATCCACCATGAGATGAACCGACAACGATAATTTTCACATTGATCACTCCTTGTTCTATTTTATACAACTCAAGTATAACGCAGATGATATTAATTACAAATAAAAACGCATTCTCGGCTGACTTTCAACTGACCATTCTTAAATTCCATGCTAGAATAATGACAAGCTTTACAATAAAAAAACAATGGAGATTGCTATGGCCTTTATCAAACGAAACTTCTCCACTTTTATCTATCTAGCAACACTTTATTTCACCTATCAGATTCTAAATACTTTGATTCGCATCTTTACCAGTACCGATATTCTCGTCTACGCCAAAGAATCATTAACTATTTTCATCGTTTTCTTCGGTATTTTCTATTTCTCATATATATTGTTCGGCGTTGGCTTATTATACGCTGGCCACGTCATTTCGAAACAATCGGGCAACTACGAAATTTCACTCATGATTTTAAACATCCTCACCACTTTTAGTACCCTTACCACGATTATTTTAAAATTTTCTGGGGCGCAGATGCCGCGTTTCTTACTTTCAACCACTTTTTTCATCATTTTGACCACCATCTCATTAGCCACAACTTCCAAACTGCTACAACTGCGCACCAAGCGAATTGACAATAAGTGACTGCCAAAGGTGAAGTAGCGTCTTTTTATGTTAAGGAGACATTTTTCATGAACGGTAAAATTGATTACTACCAACTCTTTCAAACAATGTATCGGCAATATAGGCCGCAACACTGGTGGCCTTCTGATTCCCATTGGGAAACAATGGTTGGCGCGGTTCTAGTTCAAAATACAAACTGGCAAAATGTTGACCGCTCGCTCGCCAATCTACGATCAAGTACGCACTTCGAGCCAAACAATCTGCTTTCTCTTTCGGATGAAGCCCTTATGTTGGCTATTAAACCCAGCGGCTTCAATAACGCTAAAAGCAGGACAATTAAAGGGCTGTTTCGATTTTTAGCGACAGTTGATTTTGACTTAGACACGCTCAATCAGATGACAACCACCACTGACCTACGGCGCCAGTTACTTGCCATCAAAGGCATTGGTCCGGAAACAGCCGATGTCATTTTATTATATGTCTTCGACCGCCCAGTCTTTATCGCTGATTTATATGCCCGCCGCTTAATTGCTCACCTAGAGCACTGTTCTTTAAAAGACCTCCACTATTTAAAGGTACAACAGGTTATTGAACCACAGCTCTTACCCCAAATGACTGTTAAAGACTGCCAAGAATTTCACGCCCTAATTGACGATCATGGTCCAGCCTTTCTTGCAGCACAAAAATAAGCCGACATCCGTTTTTAGACGGACGCCGGCTTTTTAATTACCCAACAACCCCTTTGCTTGTATCAGCTGGGTGGAAGAGTTGGTCAATAATACCCGAAACGCGGGTTAAATCAACGTTCCCGCCTGAAACTAAAGCCACAATATTTTTATCTGTTAACCATTGAGGATCAATTTTACCACTCAGCAGTGCTGCCGTTGGTAATGCACCAGCGCCTTCTGTGACAATCTTAGTCCGTTGCATGAGATCCTTCATCGCAGTTGCGATTTCCTTTTCGGAAACTAAAATCATTTCATCGACTAGATTTTGAACCACTGGGAAAGTCAGTTCACCTGGAATCGCAACGTCTGTCCCATCGGCTAGCGTGAAGTCCGCATGATGACTGGTGATTGTGCCTGCTTCAAATGAAGCCGTCATCCCGTGCACGTTTTCCGATTGAACCCCAATGATGTGAATTGAGGGGTTAAAGGATTTCAAAGCCGTCGCAATGCCGGAGATTAAGCCACCACTGCCAACCGGTACAATCACCGTATCAACATTCCAAATCGCATCCAAAATCTCAAGGCCGATTGTCCCTTGGCCGGCCATGACTTCGCGATCGTCGTAGGGATGGACAATTGTTAAGCCCTTTTCGGCTGCTAACTGCTCCATGTACAACCGCGAATCATTAAAAGTCGCACCATGTAAAACAACGTTCGCCCCATAACCGGCGGTCGCTTGTTGCTTAGCAAGCGGTGCTTCTTCTGGCATCACAACGGTCGCATCAATCCCTAATAACTTCGCGGTCAATGCAACCCCTTGCGCATGATTGCCGGCTGAAGCTGTAATGATGCCTTTAGCCCGTTGCTCTGGCGTTAAATGGTTAATTTTATTGTTCGCACCACGGAATTTAAACGATCCCGTCAGCTGCATATTTTCCAATTTCAAATAGACATGACCGTGCGCCACATTACGACTCAAGAACATCGATTGAATTAAAGGTGTTTCGCGAATATACGGTTTAATGATTGCCCGTGCTTCCTCAATATCCCGGATATCGCAAATGTCTGCGGTTTTTAATACTAATTGATTCGTTGCCATTCTGGCCACCTCTTCCATTTGAATTGACACAAATGTCTGCGGATAGGTTGTGCTATCCTTCACAATTAAATGTAAGCCACTTATCAAGCATTGTCAAAACAAAACGGTCTTAAATTAGAACGCTTTCATTTGGTGGTTATTAAGTTCTCATTCTAGTTGTTTAACCAGCAAGATAGCACTAAAATAGCCATGAAATAAAATGATGAGGTGTTCAACATGACCAAATCAGTCGTTAACTTTTTAGCGAAACTATCCGCTTAACTCAAAAGAGCGTAACGTTATATAAACGTTACGCTCTTTTTAGCTGTCATTATAATCGTTCATTTAAATCATTTTATCTACAATGCGCTATTAAAAAAGATTAACGAGCATATGGAGCACTATTGAACATCTAATATCCTTCGTTCAAAAATAGGTACTGCCCAATATCCATCCAAATGAACAATAAATAAGCCAATTATAGTCAATTTTCAGCTGATGCGCACACCCAAAAGCAAGCCCTGATACAATAATTTTCATCACCGTATCGCATTTCGTTTTTTTAATAAGGCAAATTCTATAATTAATCCGAACAGAAATTAAAAAGCCCAAAGCAATCACTTACAATGGTAGTAGCTAATTCCAACCAATATAGGGAGTGATTACTTTGGGTACATCTACTTTATCACGTTTTCAACGTGGCGCACTAGC
>NZ_JBJKTM010000034.1:0-8484 GCF_046580785.1 Latilactobacillus sp. VITA-14 | reverse complement strand
GGCATGATATTCTTAGTTTGGGTCATGAAGACACCTATCCTTATCTGTTGATTTTGTCGTTAATAATAAGAATAGGCCTTCATGGCCTTTTAAGCTAGTCTAATTGGTCTAGTTATCAAGTGTTGCACTTCAATTTTAAATCGGGGTATTAATTATTTTTTTAACTCGTCGTTTGTAAAATTAAGTTAGAAATAAAAAAGCCATTTGTGGTAGACTTTTGAATATCCCTAATCAAAAGAGAGATAACCACAAATGACTTATAAACATCTTACCACATGTGAATTAACCTTTATATATAACTTTTGGAAATAAGATATTAAAGCCTATCATGCCGCTAAAGCTCTTAAACGTTCCAGCGAAACCGTTTATCGTGTTTACCGGTTTCTAGATGCTGGTAATTCAATTAGTCAATTTCAAGAAAATCATCGAGTTAATAAAACTCATTGCGGTCGAAAAGCAATTGAATTACCAGAAGATGAAACCAAATACATTAAGCAGAAACTCGCATTAGGTTGGACCCCTGATACGATTATTGTTCGAGCTGAGATACAGATCAGTTGTAGTATGAGAACCTTATACCGACTTTTTCAAAAAGGTGTTTTCAATGTGAAATTGTTGCCAATGAAAGGTAAAAGGCATCCAAATGGTTACGTTGAACGGCGTGGTAAAGCTGGCCGACTCGGCAGAAGTATTTATCAACGCTATCAGGATTATCCTCATTTTCAACATGAATTTGGTCATTTAGAAGCAGACACCGTCCAAAGCAAAGCACATCAAGGTGCAGTTATGACCTTAGTTGAGCGTCTCTCCAAAGTTGAAATCATTTTAAACATCCAACAAAAATCGGCTGAATGCGTTAATAAACATCTTAATCAATGGTTGTCCCAACAGCCAAAACACCTTTTCAAGTCAATTACTTTTGATAATGGTAAAGAATTCACTGGTTGGAAAGAAATCGCAAATAAGCATGATATTAGTACTTATTTTGCCGAAGTTGGGGCTCCTAACCAGCGTGGCTTAAACGAAAATAATAATGGACTAATTAGACGAGATGGTCTCAACAAGAGCATGGATTTTCGCAATTTACCAAATGCTTTAGTTCAACAAGTCAGTAGCCGGCGTAATCGTATTCCAAGAAAATCATTAAATTATAAAACACCAATTGAGGTATTCATGGAAAACATCACAGATAAACAGCTATGTTATTTCTAACTTAATTTGACATTTCAAGAGACTAAAAAAGGCGAACTATCGCATTTATGTATGCCATTTCTGAACCACAAAAATTTTGAAAGCGCCTTGATTGCTAATTTATATATAAATTTAAAGAATGTCTAATAAATTTGCTTGTTAATATACAAATTTAAAAATTAGTCATTTTTTTGGCATTTTTTACTTATATTATATTTCAAAAATTATTCTTGTTGAAATAATTTTTGCGAAGAAAATGAGATTTTCTTACTGAATAACCGAATTACCCACCCAATTTTCATTTTTCGCTATTCCATATTGAAAATGTACTTCAACTATTTTCAATAATAATTTGCTCAGTTTATTTTTTTATCACTAGTTCCACTCTCCTATTTTTAGCACGCCCCGCTGATGTATCGTTAGTTGCTTTGGGGTTATTTTCACCAAAAGCTTCAATTGAGACGTTGCCTTCCGTCACTGCCTTTTGCTGCACGAAGAACCGCATGACTGAAACTGCTCGAGCAGCACTCAATTCCCAGTTACTTGGATAGTCTTTCGATTCTTGTGGCACATTATCTGTATAACCAGCAATAATGACCTCATTTTCTTTTAGTTGTTGAATTTTTGGCCCCAGTTCCTTTAAAGCTGCAGCAGAATCGGCAGTCAGATCCGCACTACCGCTGTCAAATAAAATATTGCTATCCAAATTTAAATGTAGTCCGTCAGACTTGAGTGAAGCTTTTGTGTTTTTTCCCAAGTTCATCTCTGCAGCAGTTTCGTTTAAACTATGAGCAATTTCTTTTAATTGCTGTTCTTGATTCTGTTGTGAAATACTGCCCTTTACTCCATTTTCTTGTTTGATCGCTGCTTTTTTAGTTTTAGGGTCCGGTGCCTGACTATCTTTTTCTTTATTAGTTACTGATGGTGAATCAAGTTCGATTGCGTTTGATCCACCGACTGCCGCACTTTTATGATTTTGTTGCTCTGGTGACAAAGCCATGATCGACCCAAACTCTGAACTGATTTTTTGGAACTTACTATCATCGACCTTGGCTGAAGCAAACATCACAATAAACAGGGCAAGTAGCAATGTTAACATGTCAGAATAAGGGAGCATCCAGGCTTCACTATCACTATCACTATCATTTTTTTTCTTTTTCTTACGCATGCCTGTCCCACTTTCTTTCCAATCTACTCATTTTTTTCAATGTCAGTTCGTCTGGTTTCACTGATCATACTTTCAAGGTTCTTTTCCATTGTTTTCGCTGAAACTCCTTCTTCGATCGCCAATGTCCCTGCCATGATCAGTTCTAAATTTTGAATTTCTTGTTCTGATTTACGTTGCAGTCTTTTAGCAAAGGGCATGAACACCAAGTATCCCATAAAAATACCAAACAAAGTCGCAACAAAAGCCGAAGAAATAGACTCTCCCAAGACACCAACGTTATCTAAGTGACCAAGTGCACCGATCAAGCCGATCACGGCACCCATCACACCAAGTGTGGGTGAAGTACTGCCGGCAGTTTGCATCATGGCAGTTCCTTTAGCATGCCGTTCCTCGATCGATGAGATCTCATTTTCCATGATTTCTTCGATTTCTTCTTTATCGATCCCGTCGACCACCATCTCCATGCCGCGTTTTAAAAACGCATCTTTTTCTGGATCTAAGTTGTTAACAGGCGTTTCCAAGGCCAACAAGCCTTCACGCCTGGCAACATTTGATAATTCTACTAATTTATCGATCGTTGCGCGGTAATCATACTTTTTTGCTTGAAATAATACTTTGAAAATTCCTGGTAAACGTTTGATGTCAGCCAGCGGATATGTATTGATCAGCGCTACAATGATCCCCCCAAAAATAATCATCATGGCCTCGGGGCTAAATAACATGGCTAAGCTAGCACCTTTTAAAATCATCGCTGCCACCACGATGACCAACGCGGCACAGATACCGATCAGTAAAAACAGGTCCATTTTTTCTCCTCCTCTTCACTCTTCCATTTTATTTATCGGACAAAATTGAAAAGATTTAAGGAAACTCATTAAAAAAATTTCCAAAAAAATAAAACGACTACAGAATTAACAAGCCTGTAGTCGTTTCAACTAAATATTTTGTTTTTGGCTAACTTCATTCCAAGTTTCCAATAATTCTTCTAACAATTTAACAATGGGCGGCAGCTTTTCCTTGTCTTTGCTGACATTAGCGGCCACTAATTGTTGCGTGATAAAGTTATATAAACGATTTAAGTCTGTCGTAATTTGACTATCAACCGAATGATCTAATGAAAATTTCAGCTCATCAACAATGTCTTGAGCTCTAAGCAATTCATGATTTGCCTTTACCATATCATTTTGATTCAATGCAATTTCAGCTAACTTGATTGCTTTGATGCCCCCAGAGATCAATAAACTGATCAGCTTGTTAGGCGAAGCGGTCAACACTTGATTCTTCAAATAAAAATTACGTTGCTTTTGTGCCTGTTTTACATCCATTTATTCAATTCCCCCGCCATCAATTTAACTATTTTGTAATTCCAGCTTGAAGTCACGGATCAATATTCTAATTCGATCATCGTCCCATCGGTAATTTTTTGGTGGTAAGTCCCACCCCTGGAAGACTTTTGACGATCTAAACTCTTTAATTGCTGCAACACTTTTTTCTTCTCTTTCGCCGTTACTTGCATCAGACTCTGATATTCAGACATTACTTGTTGTAAAACCACTTTTTGCTGCGCTGACAAGTTTGACTCAGTTTCCTGCAATTGAGTCAATAATTGATCATTGGCTTGTAGTAAAGCTAGAATGGAAGCAGTTGTTTGGTCCCAGTCTTTCATATTTTGCTTTAACTTCGTTAATATTTGTTCAACTTCTCGTTTTTCCAAACTTCTGCTCCTCTTTTATGATCGTTATTATTGTCGATCTACACCCAACTGGCTTTGCATGTATTGCATTTGTGAATCAGCTTGCATCATGATCGAGTCTAACTGGGTAAACTGTGCAATATATTGTTCCCGTTTATCGGCCAAACGCGCGGTGAAGTCATCGATCTGCGAGTTCAAGTCTTTGACCATCTTATCAATGCTATCGCTTTTATTAGTAATGATTCCCTTTTTAGTAGCATCGTTGCTAATAAATTCATTGACCAAACTATTTAATTTAGCAGTATAGCCCGTGTCCGTACTTTCGTCGAAGCTGTCCTCACCTTGAACATAGAAAAAGTCATGGACTTTTTCCGGTGAATCAGCTAACTGTGACTTAAACTTGTCTTCATCAAGGCTCAAAACACCATCCTTGTCAACGGAAAAGCCCATATCAAAAGGACTCAGACTAGCGCCATTGTCTTTATCGGCTTGTGTGATCATATTTCTCAAAGATGACTGTAGCCGTTGCAGAGTCGAATCGCCAACCAGCTTACCTTGAACATTAGTCGAAGAACTTTCCGCTGTGGAAGCTGACGGATTGCCCACATCCAGGTCACTTTTGATCAAACTCATTAAGTTATTGTATTGTGTTACAAAATCAGTAGCGGCCTTGACTGTTTTTGAATCATCATTCTTCAAGGATAAAGTGACGGCATCTTCAGGCTTGATCTCTTTTTTCAAGGTGACCGTCGCACCATCGATCGCATCAGAGATCACGTTACTATCACTTTCCATGTCAATGCCGTCTAGGCTATACTTGGCAGCCTGACCCAGATCAGCGGAAGTATTTAAGCCCAAGGCAGCTAAAGTAGCTGTATTCTTTGTTTGATCCAGTGTTGTTTCTTTAGCACCTGATTTGTTATTCGTCAAAACTAGGCGTTTGTTGATCACTACCGCCGAAACACCAATATTTTTTGATTCTTTATTGATCTTATCAGCAATATCGAGTAGTGAATCCTTCTCTGTAATATCAATATCAACAGTTTCTGGGCTATCGTCAGTTTTTTCTCCTTGATAAGCAAAAGTCAGTTTACCGTTCAAGTTAAGATCAGTGCTATTCGTCTCTGCTGCGCTAACCTGGCTACCAGTCAACTTAGTTTGCTTAGCTAATTGACTGACCAAAAGTTCAAAATCACCGCCATTTTTGGCGTCGGAATTTCCTGAGATCGTTGCAAGATCTTCATTCGAGCTTTTAGCAATTTTAGAATAATAACTGTCATTATTCTGCAAGGCTTTAAGCTTAGTTTGAAAATTACTTAAAGCTGATGAAATTTCACTCCAGGCAGACTTTTCCTGGTTATATTTCGTAACTTTATTTTGTAACAGCGTTTTACCGCCAGATTCAGCCTCAATCAACTGATCAACAACATCCGTTGTGATCCCAGAGTACTGGCCCAAAAAGCTGAGCCCTGCATTGGGTGCTGAGGTAGCACTTGTAATATCAGCCATTTACGTCACTATCCTTTCTTATCGACCGTAATTCCCATCTGATCCCAGATTTTTCCCAAAACATCAAGCATTTTATGAGAAGGGATCTCCTTTAACACTTTGCCGCTTTGCATATCCACCATTTCAACGTACTGCCGTCCAGTCCGCTGATGAATTTCGAATTTCAGTTTAAAATCGCGGCCCAGTAACTTTTTATTCAATGTATCAACTGCTTTTTGCAGTTCTTGCGGGTCTACGACTACATTATCGGCTGAATCCTCAACTTCTTTAACGTTTTTACCATCATTTAACTGAAAAAGTTTACCCAAATATTTTTCCTGATCTTTACGAATGAATGATTCATCCATTAATGAAGTATCCATTTCATAACTATCAGTCGCAACTTTCTGGATTTTATTAATAGCCGGCGTGGGTTCGACTGGTGGAATATTATTGATCTGCATGTTACCTGTCCCTTCTTTCCGTGTCTTACATATATTCACTCCAATATTTCTAGTTAAATTCTCTTTTGATTTAGTCAGGCTGCGCGAGTCAACTTCTTTCGGCTTATCTAAGCAACAGACTTCGATGATAAGAACGTTTCGAAATCAGCTGTTCCGACAATGCTTGGAAGTCCCCGATATGCCTTCACCTTGTTTTTAGTCAGGTTACGAAATGCAAAAGCTTGCGCTTAACTAACTTCAACAACAAGTCGCTAAAGACATGACTTATTGTTAAAGTCCCTTAATGCTCGGCTTCATACCGCATTTTCTCCACCTTGTTTTTCTTAGTCAGGTTACGTGAGACAGAAAGCTCTGCCTATCCAACCTTAGCTTCACATCGCAAAATACGTGATTTGAAGCTAAGGTCCGATAGTGCTCACTTTCTCCCGTCTCACTCCACCTTGTTATTAAAAAAACCGACCGCCGAATAAACGACGATCGGCCTGTGCCAATAATATTTTGTTAGCCCTGAAGTAATGACAAGACACTGTTTGGCATTGCGTTAGCCTGTGCCAACATTGATGTTGCTGCTTGTGAAAGGATGTTTGACTTCGTAAAGTTCATCATTTCTTCAGCCATGTCAACATCTTCAATCCGTGAGTTAGCTTCAGAAAGATTTTCTGTTGTTGTTCCCAAATTGTTGATCGTATGGTTCAAGCCGTTTTGAGTAGCACCAAGTTCGGCACGCTGATCAGAAACTGTGTTAATTGCATCTTTAATCGTTGTGATAGCTTTCTGGGCATTTGCTGCTGAACTCAAGTCAATTCCAGGAACAGCATCTTTAGGGCCTCCAGCTTCCCCCTCAGGAATTGCTTCCGAGCTTTTATTAACACCCAGTGCTGTTGAATCCATTTTTTTCAGTGTAACTGTATCTGTTTGTTTCTCGCTTGCACCAACTTGGAAGGTCAGTGTTAAAGTATCAGATTTTTCTGAACCATCAGCGTTCTGTTCTCCGATTAACAACTTCTTAGTGTTAAATTCAGTATTTTTAGCAATGTCATCAATGTTTTTCTGCAGCTTAGAAATTTCTTTAGTGATCTTACCACGATCTTCGTCAGTCAAAGTATCGTTAGATGCTTGCACTGCCAAATCATTCATCCGGCTCAAAATGCTATGAGTTTCACTCAAAGCTCCTTCAGCTGTTTGGATCAAAGAAATACCATCTTGAGCATTACGTTTAGCCTGCTTCAAACCACCGATCTGTGCTTTCATTTTTTCTGAAATAGCCAAACCTGCAGCATCGTCGCCAGCTTTGTTGATCCGCTTGCCGGATGAAAGTTTTGCCAAAGAATCACTCTTTGATGCATTGGCTGCAGATAAACGTGAATATGTGTTCAATGCAGCTACGTTAGTATTAATTCTCATTGTTTGTTCCCCCGAATATTTTGTATTTTGTTGCTTACAAATATATATATCGGTTCAGTTTTAAATTGTTTAAGTCATTTTAGAAATTTTTTCCGAAAAAAAGAGCCCCATCTTTTGTGATGTGACCCCGTTCTTGTTATGAAATCAATTTAATACCAGTGATTCTTGACCCAATGTTTCTGTGCATTAGTCCAACTGCCGTATCTTTGTTGGACATATTGAGCCGCAACTTTTTCTTGATTGGCAGGTGAAAAATCACCATGCAAATAATTTTGATCCAGCTGATATTTGCCAATATAGCGTCCATTTCGAGCATTATAGTTATTGCTCGACTCATGCTGAATAATATAATCACGTGCACTTTTTTCTGCCCCAGCCAATGTTGGCTCTAAACTGTTGCTAGAACTGGCAGAAGCGTTCTCATCAAGGTCAACATTCGCTAGTGACGCTACTGTTCCAGCATCATTGACCATAGAGGTCGGTTGCGCAGCCGCACTTATTTGTGCTCTTCCAGGAATAGTTAAGTTCTGTCCGGCTAGAATAAAATCCGGATCGTTTAACTGGTTAGCCTGAGCAACAGCTTGTGTAGTGGTGTGATATTTCTCTGCCAACTCAGAGACAGTATCGCCCTTTTTGATTTTGATCGTTTGTTGTGCTGTTTCTAAAGCATTCGAAAACTCAGCTGCTTGCTGCGAATTAGTCGCCTGTGTTGCGGCTTGCATCGACCCATTATTATGAACTTGCAGGTCATTATTAACTAAATTCATTTTTAAAACCCGTTTCCTTCTTTAATTACTATCACGATTCCTAATTATATAGTGTTTTAAAATATTTTACAGTATCTTTTTAATATCGATCGAATTAATTTGCTTTTCCCAGCAATTATATTGAATAGGTAGATTGTAAAATTAATCCGAACGCTGTTCGGACAAAAAGATCAGCTTCCTTTAAAATGGTGTTTACCACAAACCCATCTTTTAGGAGCTGATCTTTTGTCTAGTATAACCTATTCCGAACGAATTAAAATCGAAACCTTTTGTGAACTAGGGCTGTCCAATATCCAAATGGGCGTTCGG
>NZ_JBJKTM010000033.1:0-10567 GCF_046580785.1 Latilactobacillus sp. VITA-14 | reverse complement strand
TTTGAGCACATTAGTGCTCAAGATTTAACGACGACGTTACTCCAAATTAACCAGCGACCGCTTAAAATACTCGACTGGCAAACACCGTATCAGGTTATGCTGACAAATTTGTCCAAAAATTCGGATTAAATTTGCAATCTACCTTAGTAGAAAACGATAGCTTTAAATAAATATTTTCTTATCAATATAATTATTATTTGAACTATAAAAACGGCTGAAAGCTACAAGCTGTAAACTGCATCGCGATTAAAAGGTCATTTAATAAATAAAAACATCACAAACTTGGCGAATTTCAATAAAAAAATATTAATAGGGTTAAAACTTATTAAAAATATTTTTTGTCAATACCGTTAATTTCAGCTATTTACATTTAATTAATTTATATAATATAATGCCTGTGTAGCAGAGCAGGATTACTAGTTCGCATATTGTAGGTCCTCAAAATAGATAGAAGGAGTAATGCTTATTATGAATAATCAATTATTAATGCTCATTAAATATCGTAATATTTTGGATCAATTATTTGTCACAGTTTTGCAAAATGTTGACTTATCACTCAAACAATATTTGTTGATGGAAAAAATGGATCGTGAAAAAGAAGAAACGCCCGGCAACCTTGCTGCTTGTATGGGCGTTTCTCGACCATCTATTTCCCGCCAATGCCAATTGTTGGGTGAAAAAGGATTAATTGAACGGGCTAATGTGGGGAGTTTTATTGGTGATAGTCGTAAAGTATACTATCGACTTACAACCAAGGGGAAACAGTTATTATTAAAGATTAGACTAAACAGTAATGACATGATTGATAGTTTGGATTCTGGATTTGTTACCACCAATTGGGATGAAATTGATAACCAAATTGCGCTAATGTCCGACGCGGTTAAAAGAACATTCAATATCAATGAGATTCAAATCTTTTAGAGAGACTATCGGAATCTGAACGGGGGAGTTATTTAGTTTAGCGCGTGTTAATGGGCAGGATCGAAGCGATGGATGTCGAGTATGATTATTTTTGAATGTAACCGATTGCGATGAATTGGCATAAACGGTATATTATTAAGGTATCTAAGGGATAGGAGAGAACTAAGCATGACAATTAAATTAATCGCATCCGATATGGATCATACCTTATTAACTGAGAGTGGCCAGTTGCCACCAAACTTTATACCAACCATTCAGCAATTACATGCTAAAGGGGTTCAATTCGCAGCTGCCAGCGGTCGACCAATGTACACGTTAAAGCAAATGTTTCCCGAACTTGCTGACACAATGGTTTACGTCAGCGATAACGGGGGTGCAATTGGTTATCAAGGTGAAACTTTATTCAAAAGTTTATTGCCGTTAGCTGATTACCAACGGATGGTCCAATTCGTTAATCAAACGCCAGATGGGATTGGCGTGATTTGTGGGATGGACGCGGCGTACGTTGAAACACAATATCGAGATTATGACGCGACTTTGCGGCAATTCTATGCCAACATTGAATATGTACCTGATTTAACGCAGGTTAGTGTTGAAGTCAACAAGTTTACGATTTATTTCCCGGGAAAAGATAGTCAAGCACAGTATGAAGCTGTTTTCGCACCCGAATTTGAACCGGCTTATTCAGTAACGGTTGCCGGTGTTGAATGGATCGATATTATGAATCAAGGCATCGACAAAGGCCATGCAATGCGCTTTTTGGCGGATTATTTCAACATCACGCCGGTGCAAATGATGGCCTTCGGGGATACTTATAATGATAAAGAAATGCTGCAAACCGTTGAACATAGTTATTTGATGGGGAATGCTGCCGACGATATGATCCAATATGCGACTTATCGTGCCGACACTAATGAGAACTATGGTGTGTTAAAGGAGATTCAGAAATTACTTTAGTCAACCAATCGTAGATGAATTGGTAATGCTGGGTAGCATCTGTTTCTAATAAAATTTCATGCGCTGTATGAGGTAGAATGCGCACCGTTGCGTTGTTAACGGTGCGCTTTTTGAATTGGTTCGTTAAATGCCGCGCGGCGGCGACCATAACCGCCAGCTGGATCGTCGGCGCCACTCATTACGAGAACTGGGCGGGATTGTAAGGCAAGTTGCCAATCAGCATGCCGAGTTAATTCAGTGAGGGTGAAGAGCATTGCAAAACCGCTATTTGAAAAGACGTAGCCACACAATGGATGCTGTTCGTAGGCCGCCACGTTTGCTTGATTGTAACTTAACCATGAAAAAGGTCGGTGAGCATCAAATCGTTTAGGATAGACCCCAAACGCCAAGTTATTCCAGACAGTACCGGGGCGCTTAGCTGCAATGGCGCCGATTAATTTAACGATTGGTAAGGCGGGTTTAAGAATGAAGGGTACATCGATAACGCCCATGAAGATGGCTCCAGTAATCGGCACTTCAGTTTGCTTAACATATTGTGTCGCTAGCATTGAGCCCATTGAGTGTCCGAGCACAAATAATGGTAGCTCTGGGTATTCCTCGTGGACAATGCGACCGATTAAGGTACAATCGTTGACTAGCGTCTGGAGCCCGTTTGGCCCGAAATAACCGAGCTCATCGTTGGACTGAACGGAGTGGCCTTGCCCAATATGATCGTGTCCGATGACGATAATCCCACGATCTGCTAAGAATTGAGCGAAAGCATCATAACGTTCGATATATTCGGCCATCCCAGTTAGAATTTGGACAACTGCGACCGGTTTTTGGATTGGAAACCAAGTCACGACATTTAAAGTATGGATTCGATCAGTAGATTGAACGGTCAATTTTTGCATTGGTTAGCGCCTCCCGAAAAAGATAACGTACTTTACGATTCATTTTAGCAGAAACAATCTAGAGATACCAAAAGGACGCCAAACAACTTTAACCGTTGTTTGGCGTCCTTTTTAGTCATGCTTAAAGTTGCACATCATCGTTAATTCGTGTTGCGCGTGAGAAGTATTTCGAATAGAAGCGACTGATAATTCCCCAATAGTAAAAGATGAGGGCTAATGCGCTAATTAAGACGAAATCGAGTGGGTAAGGAATCAGGTTAATTCCGTTGAATTCCCGACTGCCCAAGAATGAAATCAGCGAAAGCAATGCGAGATAGATAATTAACCATAAGCTTCCTTTGAATTGGGCCCAAGTATTTTCCCAGTGAATCCGATACTCATAGTAGAAATAAAATGGTAAGCCAAGCATAATGACGCCAACCACCTTAATGGTTGTTGGCCACATTGCCCAGTAAGTTGCCAAACTGGCAAGGACAAAGGATAATGGCGACATGATTTTCATCCAAGGTGACTGAACAGGGCGGTTCATATCAGGGGCCATTTTACGTAATGACATGACGGTGACCGGGCCGGTTAAATAGGCAATCAACGTTGCGGTTGAAATCACGCTGGCTAACGTTCCCCAACTTCTAAAAATTGAAACGAGTAGCATGCTGACGATGGCGTTAATGACCATCGCAATGCGAGGAATATTATATTGTTCGTTCATGCGGCCGACAATCGGTGGCATGTGTTTGTTCTGCTTTAATGCTGCTAATGTCCGTGCACATGAAGCGACAAAGGAAACGCCGGTCCCAAAGGGTGAAACAAACGCATCTAAGTAAAGTAAGACGGCTAACCAATGGATTCCAAGTAAAATGGCTAAGTCGGCAAAGGGTGATTGGAAGTTTAAACCGTGCCAACCGACTTTGGCGAGCAAGGCGGGTGAAACAGAACCGATAAAGGTAATTTGCAAGAGTAGATAAATCACAATACTGATTCCAAGTGAAATTGCAATTCCACGTCCAATATTCCGTTTAGAATCACGGATTTCACTGCCGACATTGATTACTGTTTGAAAGGCATTGTATGAAAAGATAATCCCAGAAATCGAAGTGGCTGCAAAAATTTTGGCGGAACCATAGGGCATAAACGTCGCCATTGAATGCCCGAAGTTGCCAGTATGGAAACCAGTTGAGACTAACATAATAATGGTTAATAATGGCACACCTAATTTAAAGATTGCAATGAAGCTGGTAAAATGGGTCAAGAATTTAACGGACCAGAAATTTAAAAGGGTGAAGACGATGATAAAGGCAAAGACGACGAGCAAGCCACGATTCGAAATTTCAGCGTGGTGCATAAAGTGATTCGTCCAGTTAGCCCACGCCCATGGCCAAGAACTCATATACTGGACAGCAGCGACGGCTTCGATTGGGATAATCGTGACTAATGATACCCAATTGGCCCACGCTGCGATGAAGCCGAGTAATGAACCGTGACTATATTGGGCATAGTGACTCATCCCGCCACTTTCAGGAAACATCGTCCCGAGTTCAACGTAATTAAAGGCAATTGCACCAATCACAATTGCGCCAACAATCCAAGAGATGATGGCTGCTGGGCCTGCCACGGTCGTTGCCTCCCATGCACCAAACAGCCAACCGGAACCGATGATGGAACTTAAACCTAGCATCACTAGGCTAAATAAACTCATTTTGTTCTTCTCTATCATAAAGACCTCCTGTGTATGGTGTGCCATTATAGCACCCATCACCGTTGGTTTCAAATTAAAAATGCGGCTAAAATGAGTCGTGAAGTCTATCAAATTAACAATGGTAACGCCTTCTGAATTAATTATTAACAATTAAAAAAACCGTCACAAAAAGTGACGGTTGAATAGTTAATTTAAGTCAATTGCCCCGTTGAATGGCATCCGTTTGTTTAAAAAGATTTAATTTACGATCGTTCCAGAATGTTTCAGACATATCGCGATAGAAGATCGCAGTCTGACAGCCTGGGCAACGTTTGATACCATATTCAATTGGCGCCTGACATGCAGGGCAATGAAATGCGGTTGATTCAGGAATTGTATTTTGCGAATCGGCCATTAAAAGGACTCCAATCAAGTTGTTATCAATAGTATACCGCATACATACGCTATTTGTTAAGCGTTTAAACCTTTTTTTTTCAAAAAATATGCACAAATCGGAAATAATATGCTATACTATATCAAGTAATGCGAGTGTAGTTTAGTGGTAAAACTCAAGCTTCCCAAGCTTGCGTCGCGGGTCCGATTCCCGTCACTCGCTTAAAGATTCATGCAAAAGAGGTTGCAACAGAAGAAATTTTGTTGCAACCTCTTTTTTTATTCTCTGAAATTTAATCCTCGGCGGATACCCGACTTACATCACACTCTTTTCGTTATCAGACCTAAGGCCGATTGTTTGTTTAAAGGTGCTCTGATAAAGTATATTTATTATCTATCGACTAAAAAATCGTGAGACTTACGAGCAATCTAAGTAGTGGGAGCGTACGACATTGACATTATTAGAGATTAAAGATATTCACAAGTCCTATTATATGAACAAGGCTGAATTTAAAGTCTTAAAAGGCATCAATTTAAGCTTTGACCGTGGCGAATTTGTTTCAATCCTCGGGGAATCAGGCGGCGGTAAATCGACGTTGCTGAACATCATCGGTGGGTTAGATCACCAATACGATGGGGAGCTCATCGTTGATGGGACATCTTTAAAGAATGCATCCGAAAAGAAATTTGATGCTTATCGGAGTCAAACGATTGGCTTTATTTTCCAGAGCTTTAATTTAATTAGTCATTTGACTAACTTGGAAAATGTGATGGTGCCACTTGAAATGACTGATCTATCACATAAGGAACGGGTTGCCAAAGCGACCGCCTTATTGGAACAAGTTGGCTTGAAGGAACATATCCATAAACATCCCAACCAATTGTCAGGTGGACAAAAGCAACGGGTTGCTATTGCCAGAGCCTTGGCTGCTGATCCAGATGTCATCATTGCCGATGAACCAACGGGTGCGTTAGATAGCCAGAATACGGCCGAGATTCTCGAAATCTTACAAAAGATTGCCGAAGATGGCAAACTCGTCATCGCCGTAACCCATTCACAAGCCGTTGCTGACCACGGAACACGGGTTGTCCACATGGTTGATGGGCAGATTGATTATGACAAGCAATTAAAACCAGCTTACCCAGCTCCAACTGGTCCGGTAATTAAGAAGAGTAGTCCATTAAGTTTTATGTCTGCTTTCAAAATGGCAATGCAACACATGCGCTACGATATTAAACGGAATTTGCTCATTATTTTTGGCGCATCCATTGGGATTTTCTCCGTCATTTTAATGCTAGGCTTGGGTCAAGGGGTGACTGGCTATATTAATGATCAGATTTCATCGCAAGTTAATCCAAATACGATTCAGATTGCAAGAAACCTCACGCGCAAACAGATTGAAGCCGGTGAACAAGGTAACTTAGCTGATAAGGATATCAACCGCCTTAATAAGGTCAAAAACGTGACGAAGGTTGAAAAGGGCTACTACATGAATGGTGTCCAAGTGCACTATCAAAAGAAGAGTGAAACAGTCCAAATGTTCCAAACGTTTAATAAAACCGAACGTGTCCAAGATATTAAGACCGGGACTAAACCTGGGGCCAACGAAATTATTTTAACGAAGGCAATGGCTAAGAAGTTAGATAAAAATTACAAGAAGATGGTTGGTCGGACAGTAACCATTTACGTCAATGCCATTAGTAAGGATCAACGTCCAGTTCAAATGCGCCAAGATGTGAAAGTTTCAGGGATCATCAATTCTGGGACTGAAGCCGTCACATATGGCACATTATCCAAGATGTACCAAGCGCAAGGATTAGAGTTTGCACCCAACTTTGCAGCAGTCACGGTTAATAAGACCCAAAATGTTAAAGCCGTTCAAAATAAAATCAAAACCTACACTAGCAAAGTCAACGGTAAGACACAAAAGGATTACCAAATCACAGGGGTTGGTGCGATCCTCGATTCAATTAACACTTACTTGATGTTAGCCTTCTACGTCTTAGCTGGGATTGCCGGGATTTCATTATTGGTTTCAGCAATCATGATCATCGTGGTGCTCTACATCAGTGTGTCAGAACGGACGAAGGAAATCGGGATTCTACGCGCAATCGGCGCCCGAAAGAAAGATATTCGGCACTTATTCGTCTCAGAAGCCTTCTTGATTGGGTTATTATCAAGTGTTCTTGGTGCCGGCATTGCTGGCCTTGGACAATTGCTTGTCAATACGTTGGCCCAACCATTAACGCATATGCCAATTGTGGCAATTACCAGTGGCTACGTCCTATTCGGGATAATCATCAGCATTATCATCAGTCTCTTAGCGGCACTAGCACCTTCTCGTAAGGCAGCTAAGTTAGATCCAATTGAAGCCCTCGCGGCAGAATAATTGCGCTTGAAAAGTGCAGCTAAGTTCTATATACTAGTTATCAAGTTCGAACAGTCAAAAGAATAGCATCAACAGCGATTTATAGCGAGCTCACAGACGGTGTAAGGTGGGTAATCAAGTTGACGCGGCGCGCTTTTGGTTGAACAATTGCATACTATTGAGTGGATCGATTGATCAATCAGAGTGGTACCGCGGGAATTCTCGTCTCTTTCATTTATTTGGAAGGGACTTTTTTTGTTCACAAATATTAGGAGGCTATCAACATGGATTTTAAACAACAAGTCACCACTGCCTTAATGGGCGTTTTAGGGGACAGTTTACCAGCAGATAAAGTAGCACAACTCATTGAAACACCAAAAACATCAGACTTAGGGGACTATGCTTTTCCAACGTTTATCTTAGCGAAAACATTACGGAAAGCACCCCAACAAATCGCCCAAGACTTAGTCGCAGAAATGGATCAAGCCGGCTTTGAAAAAGTGATTGCCAACGGGCCATACATCAACTTCTTCTTGGATAAGGCTACGTTTAGCGACCAAATCCTCAGAACCGTCTTAACGCAAGCCGCTAATTACGGCCAAAGTGACCTCGGTAAAGGGGGCAACGTGCCAATCGACATGTCATCACCCAACATCGCTAAACCCATCTCAATGGGCCATTTACGGTCAACAGTGATTGGGAACTCAATCGCCAAGATTTTGACAAAAGTGGGCTTTAACCCAATTAAAATCAATCACTTGGGTGACTGGGGTACTCAATTCGGTAAATTAATCGTAGCTTATAAAAAATGGGGGAGTGAAGAAGAAGTTAAAGAAGACCCAATCACGAACCTTTTGAAATATTACGTTAAGTTCCATCAAGAAGACGTTGAACATCCAGAATTAGACGATGAAGCACGGGCATGGTTCCGTAAGCTTGAAGCCGGGGATGAAGAAGCAACGAAGTTATGGTCATGGTTTAGAACTGAATCATTAAAGGAATTCCAAAAGATCTATACGATGTTAGGGGTCGAATTCGACTCATTTAATGGTGAAGCCTTCTATAACGACAAGATGGACGGTGTGGTCAACGCACTTGAAGCAAAAGGGCTCTTACAAGAAAGTCGCGGTGCTGAAATCGTCGACTTAACAGCTTACAACTTGAACCCAGCCTTGATTAAAAAATCAGACGGCGCAACACTCTACATGACACGTGATTTAGCCGCTGCGATGTATCGGCATGACACATACGACTTCGTGCAATCATTGTACGTTGTTGGTGGCGAACAACGGGAACATTTCAACCAAATGAAGGCCGTTTTAAAAGAAATGGGCAACGATTGGTCGGACGAAATTCACCATATTCCATTCGGCTTAATTACTCAAGGTGGTAAGAAATTATCAACGCGTAGCGGTCGTGTGATCTTATTGGAAGAAGTTTTAAATGACGCCGTTAACCTAGCACAACAACAAATTGAAGCCAAAAACCCTGATTTACCAAACAAAGAAGAAGTTGCAAAACAAGTCGGCATCGGTGCGGTTATTTTCCATGATTTGAAGAATGATCGTTTAGATAATTTTGACTTTGACTTAGAAGAAGTTGTGCGTTTCGAAGGTGAGACAGGTCCATACGTGCAATACACAAATGCCCGTGCCCAAAGTATCTTGCGCAAGGCCAACCAAGAAGTCGCAATGGACGCTGACTTAGTCGTTTCAGATGCCAACGCTTGGGATGTCTTGAAGATGCTCGGCAACTTCCCAGATGTGATTGTCAAAGCCAGCCAAGAATACGAACCATCAGTGATTGCCAAATACGCATTACGCTTGGCAAAAGCCTTCAACAAGTATTACGCAAACTCAAAAATTTTGGCAGACGACGATCAAAAAAATGCGCGTCTTTCATTAGTGAAGAGTGTCAGCACAGTCCTAGAAGCCTCACTAGACTTATTAGGCGTACAAGCACCAAAAGCAATGTAGAGTGCGTTTAAAGCGGTTTGACTCTGAGCATTTGCCTAATATCGTGAATAAGCGACGCAGTCGATTGTTTGCGATATGTAGCAAAGCACAAGAGTCAGCTTTAAAAAGCATGTTTAAAAACAGAGTACGTTTGAAACGATTTGACCTTGAGGATTAACAAAAAAATAGCGATTATGGCGGGTTTTAGCCATAACCGCTATTTTTAGGTTAACCGGAAAGGTCAGTTTCAAAAAGCACGTTTCAGATCAGAGTGTGCAAGCAGGCGGTTATATTTGAGCATTAACTGGATTTGGCGAATTGACGATGTCATCGTCGATTTGATAAATTTGGTTAAGCGCAGGAATATGCCTGGAGCACATTTAAGCCACCCGATTAAATCAATCTGGTGGCTTTTTTATTTTTCGAAAAATTCTAATTCGATGACAACCCCGCCAACTTCCGTTATAGTAATCTTGAAATAGTGGGGGAGGGTTCACTAATGGTATTAGTCTTAAAACGCCAGATTAAAGGGATTCCGGTTTTGGAAGTGGTCGCTGACGAACAACGTCATCAGCCATTACCACTCGTGATTTACTATCATGGCTGGCGGTCAGCAAAAGAATTGGTTTTAACGCAAGCGCGTAAACTGGCTGAAGCTGGGATACGCGTGGTATTACCGGATGCACTGAATCATGGTGAACGGCTGCAACCTGTTTCAGAGATTCCGTCATGGACTTTTTGGCAAAGTATTCAAACCAACCTTGCCGAATTCAGTTTGATTGTTGATTACTGGCACCAACTTAATTTAATTCAAGCTGACCGCATCGGCGTCGGGGGTGTTTCCATGGGTGGGATGACAACGGCGGCACTCTTAACCAAGCATCCAGAAATTAAAGTGGCGGCTTGTATCATGGGCTCGCCGGCACCGCTAGCCTATGCGCGCTTAGTTCGTGAAAATATCCGTGCGCATCAGTTAGCACAACCTGACGATCTAGGGTTATTGACAAGTTGGTTAACGGCCTACGATTTAACTGAACAGCCGCAGGCAATTGCTCAACGGCCTGTTTTATTCTGGCATGGGACAGCAGATGAACGAATTCCCTATGAACAAGTAGCAGCTTTTGAACAGCAGATTAAAGGTCAAACTTATGCCAAAAACGTGACATTTTTAACAGCAAATGGTGAACGCCATCTGGTGAAGCCAGCGCTGATGAACATAATTACAGATTTTTTTAGTACGCAACTATAAAATAAATCATTTTGGCAAATTACAAGTTTAATCCGAACAAGCCCGGAATCTTTCAATGGCAGTCTGTTGATGATGTATTTTTAATGGTCGTTGATTAATTAGTTCAAGTGCTGCTAGGATCTCATCAGTCGTTACTTGGCTAAAATTGGTCTTTT
>NZ_JBJKTM010000032.1:0-13043 GCF_046580785.1 Latilactobacillus sp. VITA-14 | reverse complement strand
TGTTGGGGCTTATTTAATATACTCTAAAGCGTTTTTAAAATCTGAACGGGACTAAAACTTCGGCCTCCGAAAATTAAATTAAGTAATTTAAATTGAAAGTCAAATTTGTTCGTACTTTTATGTCCGGATTCTTGACATAGGAGCCTAGCTACCAGCACCCCACGCTTCATAGCCATCAGCACCAACCTGGTAGATTTTTCCACCATCTCCAATGACGTATTGGACATAAGTTTGAGTTGTTGCCCAATTATTTTTGAAGTAGCTTGCATTAGCTTTGGCACCGATATTTGTTGTTTCGTGTAGGACAATGTATTTATTGTTTGTTGCTTGAGATGAGCCTTCATTAGCTCCTAATTCGTAAGAATTATCGATATTAAAATTCATTTATTTATCTCCCTTACGTTATCGTTTTCTTGTTTTGGTTCTTAATCTTCCATGTCTTGGCCAAATTTATTTAGCCTGTCTTTAATAAACTTCGGTAGCGGCAATCCCATTTGTCCGATATTTTCTACAATCGAAGTTGCATACATGAATGTCCACAAACTTAAAACTGAGTCACCTAGCCATTGGTAGTTAATCGCTATTGACCATGGATAAAGCAATGCGACCAACAGAATAATCGTGAAGTGTCTTGCTAATCCTTTTTTGCCGATCGAACTATCCACACTATGAGTGATGATTGATTTTGCTATTCCTGTAATCACATCAGCAATAATTAAAATAAATAGTGTATCTAGTAAAGTGTTGCTTCCCATATGTTCGATAGCAAACTGCCAATCGGTAAAGCCTGCGTGTGGTAGTAAAACTGGTGTTCCATACATATATATTTCATCTCCTAAATTTTTGTACTAAAAAAAAGGAACTAGCTTTTTAGCTGATTCCTGTAATCTTTAGTTTTACTGTCTTACCTGTATCGTCTGTTGCTGTGATGGTTTGACCCATCAGTTATAGCTGTGGATGTTACTTCTTATTGTTTTCATTGACTAAGATTGTCAATTTTTGTTTTCAACGAAGCAATTGAATCAGAAATTAACTTAATCTGATCCAGTGTCCACGTTTGGGTTGCATATCCGTTGAGATCCTTCTGCTCAATTTTCTTAGAGATATCAAGTCGCATACCATCCACGGCTTGAGAAAGATTGGAGACCACCACATTTAAACCTAATTGCAGTTTCATATTTGAAAATGTAATAGTGGATATCGAAGGAATATTATCAAGGCGGATATAAACACCTTGCTGCGAAAACCCATCCAGCGAGATGGTTGCCACATAATGTCTCTTTGTGGTATCAGTGGTACCAACAATGTAGTTCATCCAAGTTCCACCGTCTGTACCAGAATCATCCCCATGTATATGGGGAGCACAGCGTTCGCTTAACACCTAATATGATCCAGCAAGAATCATCCCCATGTATATGGGGAGCACACATGTTGACGCTCAAAGAGCAGCAAGCGTTGGGAATCATCCCCATGTATATGGGGAGCACATGAAGGACATTACAACGATTGCGCGCGCTAAGGAATCATCCCCATGTATATGGGGAGCACAGCCAAGACGCGCGTGACTTAAATGACAATTCAGAATCATCCCCATGTATATGGGGAGCACTCAGTCATAAAACTGATGCTGATAACACAGACGGAATCATCCCCATGTATATGGGGAGCACACTAAAAAAAGCCTTTACATAGGCATTTTCAAATTACAAGGTTGCCGTTTTTTATTAACTTCTCTGCTAAAGACAACGTAGCTTGAGCATCAGATAATGCATGATGTGGATCTAAATTCTCTATCTGATATACTTCCAAGACAGTCGTTAAACGATAGTTATCTAAAAACTCCTGAGTTGTTTTTACTATTGGCATAAGATCGTGGGTAGAGTTAGTAAATTCGGTTTTTCCAACTTTCCGCAATGCTTCCGTTAAAAACCTTTCATCAAATTCAAGATTATAACCGATGATGACTGAATCCTTAACAAAATCAGACAATGCCTCTAATCCTAATGAAAGCTCAACACCCTGTTTTTGCAACTGTTCTGAAGTAATTCCGGTAAGTTCAGTCATTTTGGATGGTACTGAATCCACACTTCGAATTAATTTTTCAAATTGCAGTAATTGTCCGTCAGGCATTATCTTGGCTGCTCCAATTGAAATAATTTCTGCTTTAGTACTATCCAATCCAGTTGTTTCTAAATCAAGTGCCACCAAAGGTTTTGATAATATAGGCTTTACATCTTTTCGATATTTAGTCATACGTCGATGTGACATTGTCATCCCTTTATGGAATTTGGCCGCACTACTGAATCCATGTTTAACTGGCACCTCTTGTTGCTTTAAATGCATCATTAAGGGTATACCATCATAATCGACCACTTGTCGATCCTTACGTGTTGTCCGAAACTGATAGCCTAATTCAGTGGCAGCATTATACGCCATTGTTGCTTCACCAGTCCCAATATTTTTCAAAATACGTTCCCAGAGTAGGTCACGGACTCGTGCACTGACATTACCTACATACACACCTGTTTGAATCTCCTGATACCATTTAGTCAAGTCACCACGAAGTGAAGGCGGAACTTTAGATAAAGTAACAACAATCATTCGTCATCACCTGCCGTTACATCATGATACTGAACTCCCATTTTCTGCATACCAAGTTTATCATCCCAAAGTTGAAATAAATCTGCGCCATCTTGACAATCATCTATGTTTAATAGATTTTTCAAATCAGTCACCATCTGAGACAATAGTTTACCGTCTCGAAAGGCATCTCGCATAGCTAATCGTGTTCTAGCTGCTAGATCTTCGTCTTGACTATATTTTGCAGTCATTTCGAATGCAACAGGAATAGAGATTTTTGCTTTATACAAATCTGCAAAATCGTAAACAAAAGATAAATCGTGACCTGTATGTACAAATCCCAAGCCTGGTGATGCCCCTAACGCCACAATTACACTATAACTCAATCCGTAAAGTGCTTGATGTGCTGCAGTCAAAGCTTGATTAATTGGTGTACCCGACTCAAAATTATCTGGATTATACTCACGACGATTCCAGGGTACATTTGTTTTTCTTGATTCTTTGTGATAAACACTTCGAACTCTAGCACCTTCTTTGCCACGAAGTTCTTGCATAGACAACCCCGAAACATCTTGATCAGGAAAGCGCATCTGATACATCTTACGCGCAACAGCAACTCTAGTACGTTGATTCGAAACTAATTTTGCTTGTGCTTGTAATAAACGTGATGAGTGGTTCAAAGCGCGACCATGAGCATATGCACGTACTCCTTGCTCACCAACCCAGACTACAGCCATAGCTGAATCTCCAATTAATTCCATAGCTCTATGAGTTACATTAACCCCAGGGCCCAACAATAAGACACTCACCATAGCAGCTGGAATACATACAATTCCACGTTGATCCGTCACTTGAATAGCACTATCCTGCCTATTAACATCAGCATGTTCTAAATATAAAAAGGTCATACGATCTTGTACACGACCAAGTTCAGAAATTTCTGGCTTATTAGCACCCATTTTTCTTTCTGACATATTAAGCCTCCGGAATAACAGTCATCATTCCCATACCAAAAGCTTTCTCACGTCCAATTCCCTTTACTAAAGTCTGTTTAAAAGTCTCTGCATTTTCAACGCGTAACAGACCTTCAAACGTTACTCGACTGAGACGAACGGCTCGTCCTGGATTACGGTGTAACATTGGCCAATCACGTTCGACAATTTTAAAAGCGAGCGTCTGCGTTTCATTTAAGTCATTAACACCAACTTGTTTGACCAATTCAAATCCAGACTTATCTGATCGATCTACCAACCATTTTTCCTGTTGAGTAACTGTAACATGAGGGAAAACTTTCCCACGTTTTTTTCCAGGACGTGTAATCGTATGTGTGGGATTAGCCGTCAATCGGAAACGCATAATCTGACCATCATGAATTTTGTCTAAGAATCCATCGTATGATTTAGTCACAATAGTTCCTGTAACACCATATTTCAATAAAAACTCAGAATCAGGTATGGATTCACTCATGATCAATAAATACTTTTTCCCCGCTAATGTATCCAAACGCCACAAATGTCTATGACGTTCTCCGGTCGCTATTTCCTTTGGAAAGCTCTGCTCAACCCAGTTATGATATGCACCTAAATGAGTAAGATCTTTGATTTTTGCACGATTTTGAACATCAACTTCAACTCTTGATAAATAATACATAGACTACCCCCCTTTCTAAAGTGCACTTAATGCATCATGTTCTGTTGATTCATCAACTGCTATACAAGAATATGTCAGTTGAACTCGTTCTGTTGACATTGCTCGATAACCAAAGTATCGATTTCTTTGATCAAATGAACCCACTCGATCTTTAACCATTACACTATGATGATCGTTAAGTAAATTTGCATCTGCATATATATCAACTTTGGGAAACATTTTACCAGGATTTTGTTTTCGATAAACTTTTTGAGACCAAGGTGAAACTTGCCAACCTAAATTTTCCAGAACTGTTACAGGGTTTTTATCGTCAAGTTCTTCCATTAGAAGAACTCCTGCTGGAACATTAGCTCGACGCCCCAAGAACAACTGATAATGCGGATGACGCAGTGCATTGTGAATTTTTGTAATTTGTTGATCATCATTACTTCCCACGGCAACTACAAATACTGCATCTTGTATGTAATCGCGATAAGTAATTTTGCGAACATTCTTTTTCCATTCAACAGTATGAAAATCAGTTAACATTTGTCCAGCTTGGTCAATTCGTACAGCAAAATTCAAATCATTCAATTGCGAGATTCGTGGATCCTCTCTTGAATAACCCAAAGCCGCTGCAATCATTCCAATAATTGAACTTTTTGAAGGATAATCTCCGGTTGTCCGCCGTTCAAACGTAGCCTCATCACCATAGGATTGTAAAGGCGACGTCAATCTAATCGTTAGTATTTTCATCCTCAACCACCTTCGTCAACTCCGTCGTAACCTGTTCCAAGAGATCAGACAAGTTTGTTGCTGTCTTGCTAGCTTCTGTACTGTATTTACTCAAAGCTACCGTCAATAACGGTTGATCTACAAAATCCAGTGTCTGCTTATACTCGTTCTCTAGTCGTTCAACAGATTTTTCAACATAACCATCGTTAGATACAACTGGTTTTTCGAATGCCGAAACTAAATTGACAGGTGTATCTTGTCGAATCGTAACCATGACATAGTTTGGAAGCGTTTTGTTTGCAAAAGTATTCTGTTTTCCAGTTGGCATTGATAGGGCAAAATCTTTGATAAAAGCAGATATACCAGCGATGGCATCTTCTTTATTCAGATTATGTACTAATTCATTGACATTCACGTTAGCATACCGATATAGTGTGGCCGAATTAAACTCAATAGTTCCTAACATAGCGGCTCCACTAGTATCTTCACCTTGTTCATCATCTAAGGCAGTAAAGTAATCATATTCAGGAATCACTTCATGAGTTGAAATTGCATGAGCAACTTGTGAGGCGGCATCAACATTTAATTCAGGATTATCAGCTACCATTCGACCAAATAAAGCTAAATCGAGGGATTGGTCCCCCTTAAGAACTTTTTTAATTTCTTTTTTATCGAGTTCATCATTATTGAGTATGTACTGAGCCAATTTTTTAATTTGACCATTACTAATTAAAAGTAAAGCACCCGTCTCATTATTTTTGTCAACCTTGATGCCAGCTGATTTAAAAGCTTCATTAGCTTTGGTTAAAGCAGCTTCTTCATCAAGAGAGCCATCTTGCTTACGTAACTCATTAGCCAATAATTGAACAGACTCTTTTGTTCGTGAACTAAATGTCACATGATCTTCCTTAAATGCATGGCGTACGACGTGTTTCCAACTTTGTGAAGAAACTCGAGCTCTCGTAACACCACCATACAAAGCGGTCTTAGGTGCTCCTGTATCATCTCGATTTAAATTAGATGATGGAACAGTTTGAATGATATTTATGTCTAAATATAAATTATTGGTCATTAGTTTTTCTCCCCTTCAGTTGTTTTCTGATTTTTCGTGCTCCAATAGTACTGCTGCCCCCAGCGCAAATGAACTTGGTTCGCAACATCAACACCAAATTGTGCATCATATAAATCTTGTGCTAATAAGGCATAATCAATTCTAATTGTTGGATTAGTGGCTTTTAAAATACTAACCAAATGAGATAAAGACTGAATCATACTAGCCACATTGCTTGTTGCCAAGAGTGCTTTCACTCGACGATCCAGAGCTTCTTGACGATCTGGTTGATTTCTTAACTGAGCAAGCGCTTTAAATAAACTCACTCCTTTATTCTCATCATCCCCGTGAACTGAACTGTAAACAAATTGTGTTTGTCCTTGTTGATGAATCGCATAAAAACGAATGGCTGCATATACTGCCGTTTCCGCATAAGTGGGACGACCATCGCGACTTAACATCTTTTCATCCAGATTAGCCATCATCACTGGCCAAACAGACTGTGCTTGCCGACTTAACAGCGTAGCAGCACCTCGAACATTTGATAAAACAGCTTTGTCTGGTTTTCCATCTCTCCAAAGACTCCGAATTATTCTATCGGTAACCTTTTCTATTTTTCCCATAACGATATATCACTCCTTATCCTGAGGCCCTAAATGTATGCGAACATTATAATTTAGTCTTCTTCGAGCGGTAAAAATATTCAACAAACGGCCTTTATCATCCTCAATACCACTGACGTCCCTAGGAGAACTAGACTTCATGACATCACGAACTGTGTCATTTAAAATATCTTCTAATTGCTCTTTCCATTGTTCAATTTTTTGTTCTCTGTCATCATCACCAGTCAATTGGGATAGCCATTCTTTAAATGGAGCATTCAATTTCTGATAAAAACTGGCACTTAAATTGCTGGCAAATGAACGCGCATCCACATTACGTATTTGACCAATTGTTGAAGCAAAATGGTAAAAATCTGTTCCAATCATTTGAGTTGTATCTATAGCATCTTCAATTCGTACAGGCCAATATTCCGCAATTTCAGGATCAAACAACACGTCTGATTGTAATCGTATATCATCGGCTACTTCAACCGCTGGAGCCTGTGAGGTCGCATTACCATCGCTGATCAGAGTTGTTGAAGCTAATGTTAACAATTGATCATCTGCAATGACTGATGTATCTTGATCTTTTATATCATGCAACCAACTAACAATTCCAGGTTCCAATTGTCCTGAATTGCTGTGAACATCAACGTAATTACCAAAGTTTCTCCACATAGAAATACTCAACGAGCGAAGACTCTTAACAGCAGGACGATATTCCCCTGTTTTTTTGTCTACTCTCCACGTTGTCATTGGCTCAATAAAAGCACCCGTAGCTTCAAAAATTGGAATCCCTGCACTAAAAATTAATGGATGCTTATTATCTTGCCATTCAATATGAAGAATTCGTGACCAAGTTGTATAAAGCTCTGCTAGATTATCCGGTACCACCTGTTGTTTACGAACAGCAATGTAATCTTGAATCTCATACTCCCAAACTGGCTTTTGTAAGGCTAACGGGTCTACTTGTTCACCACCTAATTTCAGATTCAACATTAGAGTTTCAAATACAGTCTGTCCTTGGGCATAAACTGGATTGATCCGATACAACCAACCCGCAGAATTGGAAAACTTTTCTTTCGTCTCAATTTTGGTTTTGTCAGTTACACCTGTAAAGTTTTGATAAGTAATCAACCAACGCACAAGTTCATCAATATCAATTGAATTCTTCCGTTCGCCCGTTTTTGGAGCAAAAATTGATGGCGTATTCCCACTTTCCGAAATACGTCGATTAAGTTGTTTAACTAGTACCTGACCTTTTCCTTTTTCGACTCGTTTATTACTAGGAACTAGAGCGTCATATTCAGCGGTCGTCACTTGATAAAAGGGATGATCACCAAACATATCAAAGCGATTATCGTAACACTTCAAATAATCTGTCACAATTTTAGAAAATTTTCCTGCTCGATAGAGTTTGTTCCACGTATCGAGTAAATCTTCATTAATATCCTCAGCATCTGTATCATCATCAACATCTGTTGCTTGCATTGTGTCAGAATCCACGGTAATCCAAGAATATGGCATATTGCCAGCATTATAACGCGAATATACTGTAGTCAAAATTGCTAACAAAAAACGCATAATTGCTAAATCCTGTGAGCGCATTTCTCCGGCCAATTGACGATAGTCTTGTGCATGACTAAAAAATTCAATCAGTGATACAGACTTCTCCCGTCCTGTATCAGTCTGTATCACTTTAATCCAAGGATCTGTTGTCAAATTAAAGCTCTGACTCATCATATTTACTCATCCTCCTTTGTATAATTTAATCCTAAATCTTCTGAATACATTAATCGCCAGTTGCCAAGAGTTGCTGATAAATTATCATCCAACGGCAATGCCAAGGCCCCACTTAACCATGGGCTCTCTTGCCATTTATCAAAGTATTCTGCAGTTTTATCTTCTAGATCATTTATAACTTTAGTAATCACGGCAGCATTAGGCGTAATGGCCATTGGTAGACGAATTACTTGTTCAGATATTTCACGATCTGAAACGTCTCTTAATGACCGTCCATCCACTAAATATTGTCCTTTTGCTGTACATTGAATCAAGATAACCTCAACCGTTTCTTGAATATCTCTTACCGCCGCATTAGCACTTTGTTCATCTTTATTTAAATTACGGAAATCATAATCTAACCAACCATGAATAGTCGATTTAAGTCTAAATTTTGGTGCCGCAATTTGGAAAACATTTGAACGCTGTTTTTCTTGTGCTTGATCTTTATCTAACTTAATTCTCGATTCTCCGATTTCTGGAATTAAATCATCCGTTTTTAGATCGTATACTTCCTGTACTAACTTGGAAATATCGTTCGGTAGAGTTACCGTATCTTGCAAAAAATAGTCAGTCTTCATCAAAAGATACTTTTCATAAATAGCTTCATTAGCATCGCCATATTCATATGGGGCTTGAATTCCCATAACAAATAATTCTGGAATATTCAAAGTTTCAGGTCTTTGAATATCATGCCGATGTAAACGACCAGCACGTTGTAAAATCAAATCAATGGGAGCAATATCCGTATATAAAACATCAAAATCAATATCAAGCGACTGTTCCAATACTTGAGTTCCAATCACAATCATTTTGTGTGGGCGATGACCGTCTTTACCAATAAGTCTTTGCAATTTTTCCTCTTGCTTAGACCTTTCAGGTGCTAAGAATGCGGAGTGCAATACCATCAAGGGAGTATCGCCCATAGTTTGATTCTGCTGAAATGCTTTGGCAAGAACTTGTGCTCTTTTAACAGTATTGACAATAATACCAGCTACTCCGCCCTGTTTTATTTTATCTGTAACTGCTTGAACCAATTCTTCATCATTCACGTTTAAACGTTGTACATGCAAATGAGTAGATTTTTGATTCTTCTGATCAAATTTAGTTAGTTGTTTTAATTCAGGTCCGTCCAAAATTGTCAGTAACGGATAAGCTTGCGTTGTCTTCCATCCATCTTTAACAATTAATCGATTCTGATAGTTTAAACCATATTTTCCTTTTAAGTACGCTTTAACCAGCTGATTTCGTTTTTCAACTGGCAAAGTTGCAGAGAGAATAATTACCGGCACATGATAAGCTCCTAACCAGTTCATAGCTTTAAAGAGATAACTAGACATATATGTATCATACGCATGTACCTCATCAATAACGACAACTTTTCCACTGAATCCAAGATGACGTAAAAAAAGATGCTTCTTTTTTAGTCCCATACGTAATAGATTATCAATAGTTCCTACTGTAAAATCTGTCAGAATTGATTTTTTACCTGTAAACCAACTGTTAACAACCACTGATCCAGTTTGATGTTGCTTGCCATTTTCACTCTGCTCATAAATATTGCTAGCCTCTGGCAAATTAGTGAATTCTGAATTATATTGTCGTTTACTCTGCATCAAATCAATTTGTAATTTTTTTCCTTCATCATCAGCCAAAAATTTTGTCCACTCAAGCACTCGCGTAAACATAGCATTGGTTGTTGCTTGCGTTGGCAACCCCATAAAAAATCCATTTCTGCCAGTTTTATACGCAAGTTGTTCCGCTGCAATTAAAGATATTTCTGTTTTTCCAAGGCCCATACCCGCTTCAACAATTACAAGTCCGGGATCAGTTGTAGCCTGAATTGCTTGAGTCATAGCTAATTGAACCGGGCGTGGAGTATATCCCCAATGATTAAAATATGGATTAGTATTATCATTCAGTATCACCTTTTGTGGAACCCATTTGTCTGATTGCTTCCACGTTAAAATGGCATTCTCAAATCGACTTGTCATATCTATGTCTTGATAACCTTGATCAAGCCCAATTAGTGGAAACAGAGGTTTAGATCGATCTTCATTCAACCACTCACTTGAAGATAGCCAATCTGCCATAATCAGAAGTCCTTCTAAGATAACTGCCTGTGGTTGTCCAACCTCTGGAATTTCACCAGCCTCAGTATATCCAGCTAAATTCATTCCATAATCAAATAACCGTTGTCGAGTATCTTGCCAAGCTTGTTTTTCTTCCTGTCGACGTTCTTCCTCAATAGGATCTTTAACATGCCCATCAACTTGATCGTAGTTGGCAGTATAATTTTCCAATTGAATTCTGAGATTATGTTTTTCAGCCGGTTTACCATGATGACCTCCAATGATAGCCCCTACGGAAGCAGGAATATTAAATGCATCACTTTCTAAGATTGCTTCTCCAGCTAATGCATGAGGTGATTTTTGTGGAGATGATAATCCAGATACTCGTAATTCAGAAAAACCATTTCGATTCAAGCGTTCAATCAACTCTTCATCAAGCGAGGCATTATTATCGTAAGATTTTTTTGTTTGAAAAGCTGGTGTGGCTTTCCCAATATCATGAAAGAATCCCAAAAATTTAATTAGCTTTTGCATGTCTTCTTCAGAAACCGACTGAGTTAACAATTCTCTTTGACCGGCATTTAACCAATGATAAAAAAGCCAATTCATCACATGACTGCAATCTACTAAGTGGGCAACTAATGGAAGCCACAACATTTCCCCATCATCTACATGTTTTTTTGCCCATAAACTAGTTTCTCTACTCGTTAATTTTACTGACATTTAATATTTCCCCTTTTTAGAGAGATTATCTTTCAAATTTATCTACGCAAACGGCAATGTAATCGTTATCTTTATTATGCCACTATTAATATAGTTAGACTTGTAAGAAATGAAAATTTACTTTCTAATATCTAACCTCATTACAAATTAGCTCATGACTAAATCTATTTACGGTACAATTTCACTTCTGAAAAAATTATGATAAAAAAGAGCACTTGGCCCTAATTAAAACCATCCCATGTATATGGGGAACACCTTAAAAGCATTATTGAATTTTTGCGATGAATAGAATCATCCCCATATACATGGGGAGTACACTATTTTACTCAATTATACCACTTCACTTACAGAATCATCCCCATATACATGGGGAGTACCGGCACATTACGAAGTGACACCAACCGAGATTAGAATCATCCCCATATACATGGGGAGTACAGCCGATTAATTTAGACCCCTTCTCTGTGGGAGGAATCATCCCCATATACATGGGGAGTACAATTGCCCCCTTTCGACAAGTGTTCTAGCATGAGAATCATCCCCATATACATGGGGAGTACACGCCGGTATTGATGCTTTAATGCGAGACTTTAGAATCATCCCCATATACATGGGGAGTACCACGAAGGAGTGATACACGAGATGACCACGATAGAATCATCCCCATATACATGGGGAGTACCGGTCGGGCTTGCTCGACAATGGTTTTATATTAGAATCATCCCCATATACATGGGGAGTACGTACGCATTAGCGCACGCTCTTTGTGTACCCTAGAATCATCCCCATATACATGGGGAGTACGGTTATCAGATTGCTGCGATTGATTTAAAACCAGAATCATCCCCATATACATGGGGAGTACGAACTGGCATCCATACCGAATCCCCGTTGTTAGGAATCATCCCCATATACATGGGGAGTACCCTTGCATATTCTTTACGGGCAGCATTTAATTAGAATCATCCCCATATACATGGGAAGTACCAAGATTTTTTATAATACGCAACGTTTCCCACAGAATCATCCCCATATACATGGGGAGTACTGCAGTATGTCCCTAGCGACATCTTACTTAACAGAATCATCCCCATATACATGGGGAGTACTGACGTGACTAATTCGACGGATAACGTTTATCGGGAATCATCCCCATATACATGGGGAGTACACTAAGAAAAGACTGTTAGATCAACATTTTAAAATTAGAAAACCACTTATTTTTATTAACTGGTCCAATAAGATTACCAATTTCTTAAATCATAACTTTCTTTCCTGTTCTATGCAACGCTATTTTCAATAGTTTCAATGACTAATAAAAAATACTCTAAATATCTATGTCTATAAATTTTTCAAAAACTCAAAGTTCTAAGATGTCGATCCAAATAAAAAGGTAGAAGTAATATTTCAAACGAAATCTTACTTCTACCTTTTTGAACTAAATGGAGTTCTTACCAATATCTCGTCGATAAAAAATATTTGTTTGATCCATTTTTTCAAGTTCTTGATAAACTTTTGTTTGAGCATCCTCAACCGATTCAGCCTGTGCTTGTATCAAGTATAAACGACCACCGTGGCTGTATAATTGCTGCTAATCTCGTCTCACACTTGCAGAGACTTATGGCTCCTATGTCAAGAATCCGGACATAAAAGTACGAACAAATTTGACTTTCAATTTAAATTACTTAATTTAATTTTCGGAGGCCGAAGTTTTAGTCCCGTTCAGATTTTAAAAACGCTTTAGAGTATATTAAATAAGCCCCAACATTATTGAATTTAATAGCCTGTAGCTACGCTACAAGTGAAATACGATCACTGTTATACCAACGAATATAGTTATCAATTCCGGCGATTGCTTCATGAATTGTC
>NZ_JBJKTM010000031.1:0-14173 GCF_046580785.1 Latilactobacillus sp. VITA-14 | reverse complement strand
AGACAATTCATGAAGCAATCGCCGGAATTGATAACTATATTCGTTGGTATAACAGTGATCGTATTTCACTTGTAGCGTAGCTACAGGCTATTAAATTCAATAATGTTGGGGCTTATTTAATATACTCTAAAGCGTTTTTAAAATCTAAACGGGACTAAAACTTCGGCCTCCGAAAATTAAATTAAGTAATTTAAATTGAAAGTCAAATTTGTTCGTACTTTTATGTCCGGATTCTTGACATAGGAGCCGGTTAACCGGAAAAGGCAGTTCGAAGCAGCACGTTTAAAACAAGAGTGCGCAGTCGAACGGGTTGGCTTTGAGGATTAACAGAAAAATACATATTATGGCGGGTTTAAGCCATAGTATGTATTTTTAGGTTATCCGGAAAAACGAGTTCGTTTCAACCCTCCACTTTCTTTTTGCCTTTAGAACGCTTAGAATATAGCGTAAGAAATCAAGACGAGGTGGCAATATGACAACGCAAGAACGACGTACAGCAATTCTGAATGCAATTCAAAAGAGTGCGCAACCCATCAGTGCCAAAGTATTAGCGCAACAATATAAAGTTAGCCGGCAGACAATTGTTGGGGATATCGCCTTACTTCGCGCACAAGGGGCCCAAATTATTGCGACAGTTAGCGGTTATTACGACCAAACGCAGACGCAACAAACAATGCCATATCAGGCACAAGTTGCCTGTCAGCATAATCAGGGGCAGACTGAACTCGAATTGACAACGATTGTTGAAAATGGGGGGCGCGTGATCGACGTGACCGTTGATCATCCATTGTATGGTGAACTGACCGGTCAACTGGGAATCGGCACCTTGACAGATGTCAAAGGCTTTATGCAAAAAATGGCCACAATGCCCCATCAGAAATTACTTTCAACATTAACCGACGGCATTCATTTACACACGATTGAATGCGCGTCAGAACAACGATTTAAGCAAATTGTCGCAGCGCTTAAACAGATAAATATTTATTATAACGCATAATTAGGTGTCTTGACATCTGTAAACTCTTTTTGTATGATAGGACCATTCATAACATAAGGGAGTAATGCGGGATGACAAAAGAACATAGGACACTTTTATGGGCTGCAGGTGGTGCATGGTTGTTCGATGCAATGGATGTGGGGATGCTATCGTTTGTGATTGCTGCGCTTGCCAAAGAGTGGCAACTCAGTAGCGCACAAATGGGATTAATTGGGAGTGTCAGTTCAATTGGAATGGTTTTTGGCGCCGTTATTTTCGGCATTTTAGCTGATAAAATTGGTCGAAAAAACAGTTTACTTTGTTCCTTATTAGTATTTTCGATTGGCAATGGGATATCTGCCTTTAGTACATCGTTGAGTCTATTTCTAGTACTCCGGTTATTGGTCGGTGCTGGGTTGGGTGGCGAGCTACCGGTAGCCTCGACATTAATCTCGGAGAATACGCCAACGGCATCGCGCGGTCGGGCTGTCGTATTGTTAGAAAGTTTTTGGGCAGCCGGGTGGTTAGTTGCCAGTTTACTCGCCTATTTTGTCATTCCAGTTTGGGGCTGGCGAGTGGTCTTATTGATCACGTCATTGCCCGCCATCTACACACTTGTGTTACGGAAACATGTTAAACAAGAGCATGAACCGACGACGATTAACCGTAAGGTACCATTCATGCAACGATTGCGTGTTTTATTTGAACCAGCGTATCGCCAAAGAACAATTATGTTATGGCTCGTATGGTTTTTAGTGGTCTTTTCATACTATGGGATGTTTTTATGGCTCCCCAGTGTGATGGTCTTAAAAGGGTTCAGCTTGGTTAAAAGTTTTGAATATGTGCTGATTATGACCTTGGCACAATTACCAGGCTACTTTGTAGCAGCATGGTTGATTGAAAAATGGGGGCGGAAACGTGTTTTAGGTGGCTTTCTAATCGGAACAGCACTCAGTGCATTATTGTTTGGCAATGCAAACTCAGTTGCCATGTTACTCGTGGCCGGTGCGCTGTTATCCTTTTTCAATCTTGGTGCATGGGGGGCGCTATATGCTTATACCCCAGAACAATATCCTGCACTTGTCCGTGGAAGTGGGAGTGGTTTAGCAGCTGGCATCGGGCGAATTGGCGGTGTGGTTGGGCCATTTTTAGTTGGTGCGCTAATTCAGCAGGGGGTATCAATAGCCGTGATTTTTACACTTTTTACGGGTGCGATACTATTAGCGGCTGGTGCCGTGTTCTTTTTAGGTCAAGAAACGATGAACGCCGTTTTAACGGATGAATAAAGATTTATTAAAATCAACTTTACAATTAAAACAACAGATGCGACAATATGACTCATAGGCGCTCGTGGCTCAACTGGATAGAGCAATCGCCTCCTAAGCGATAGGTTGCGAGTTCGATTCTCGCCGGGCGCACTTTGAAGCAATTGTCGTAAAAGCACACTAGATTAACTAGTGTGCTTTTTAATTGGTGTAAAATAATCAAGCAGAATGATTACGCTTTCACTTTCAGAAAGTTACGGATTTATGATTTATATTAGGTGAAAATATGTTAAAATAGATTCGTATTCAAAAATCGCAACGCAAAAGTTGCAATTAATCTGGAGGCTTTTTCATGTCATTAGTTAATGGTACAGAAATCTTTAAAGCTGCTCGTGAAGGTCATTACGCTGTTGGTGCTTTCAACACAAACAACCTTGAATGGACACGTGCTATCTTAGGTGCTGCTCAAGAAACTAACACACCAATCTTGATCCAAACATCAATGGGTGCTGCTAAATATATGGGTGGTTACGAATTATGCAAGAACTTGGTTGAACAAACAATCAAGTCAATGAACATCACAGTTCCTGTTATCATGCATTTAGATCACGGTAACTACGAAGCTGCTAAAGAATGTATCGAAGTTGGTTACAACTCAGTTATGTTCGATGGTCATGATTTACCATTCGAAGAAAACTTAGCAAAGACAAAAGAAATCGTTGCTTTAGCACATGCTAAAGGCATCTCAGTTGAAGCCGAAGTTGGTTCAATTGGTGGCGAAGAAGACGGTATCATCGGTGCTGGCGAATTAGCTGACGTTGAAGAAGCTAAACAATTAGCAGCTGCTGGTCCTGACTACTTAGCAGTTGGTATTGGTAATATTCATGGTGTATACCCTGAAAACTGGCAAGGTTTAAGCTTTGACCGTTTACAAGAATTAGCTGACGCTATTGACTTACCACTTGTATTACATGGTGGTTCAGGTATTCCTAAGGAACAAATCCTTAAAGCAATCGAAATGGGTATCTCAAAAGTTAACGTTAATACAGAACAACAAATCGCATGGTCAAACGCTGTTAAAGAATACTATGCAGAAAACAAAGATCAAGCTGAAAAAGGCTTCGATCCTCGTAAAGTTCTTGCACCAGGTACAAAAGCAATCAAAGACACAGTTGAATCACGTATCGAATGGTTCGGTACACCAGCTGTTAAATAATTATTGTTTTTCAAGAGTCCAACTTCGGTTGGGCTTTTTTTTGTGGTTTCATGCTAGAATGAGAGCAAAATAAAGGTGGGGATAAGATGACAGTTATTGAGCAATATAATGCAGGCCTTACAACTGATGCTGATCGAACACTCGCACTGGCAATGCACACCATTCTTCGGGCAGTGTTACCGGACGCAGAGATGAAGCTGGCTTATGGTTTGGTTGGGGATTATCAGCCTAAAGCAGTTTGCTATTTTGGCATTAATAAACGGCACATTGGGTTTTATCCCACTAATCAACCGATGGCCCATTTTGCAAAAGCTGTCGCACCATGTCAGACCGGCAAAGGGACACTACAATTCGAAAAAGATGTAACGGCATTACCAATCGAGTTGATTCAAACTATCGCGAGTTGGCAATTAGAACACGTTAATAAATAAGGCTTACCCATTTTGGGTAAGCCTATTTTTTAATGACCACTCGTCATTTTAATGCCGAGAATTCCGATTACTAATAAAATAACGAATAGCCAGGTTAATAAAGAAATGTGTTCATTGAATAAGATGATGCCGACTAAAATAGCTCCCACTGCGCCAATTCCGGTCCAAACCGGATAAGCAATGCTCAATGGTAATCCCTTCGTCGCACGAATTAGAAAACCGAAGCTGACGAGCATGCCAGCAATCGTCAGTAATGTGTAATTGAGCTTAGTGAACCCACCACTTATTTTCATAGTCGTTGCCCACCAAACTTCTGCCAATCCTGCAATCAATAAATCAACCCATGCCACACAATAGAACCTCCTAATAATATCGGCCACAAAAAAAGGACAGCCAATCACTTCTTCTTTGACCTAATGAAGTGATTAACTGCCCCGTGGCGACGATTAAATTAAATATAGCATAGCAAATTTTAGGTTAAAAGTGAAGCTTAGCCGATAGAACCACCAATTAAATAGGTGACGACCATGGTTAAGACGCCGGTTAAGACGTTGCGCAAAACACCTTTGAGTCGGTTTGCCTTGCCTAACGTTGCACTCGTGTAACCGGTCGCGATAAGGGCAAGGACAATTGAACCAATAGTTCCACTAACTTTGTAAGGGTATGGAATTGCTAGGATGGCGATGATTGGCAGCAATGAGCCTAACATGAATGAGAAAAATGATGAAAAGGCGGCATGCCACGGGTTGAAGTAATGGTGTAATTCAATATTGTATTTTTCGCGGAGTGTGATGTCAAGACTGTCTTTTTGCATGAACGCTGAAGCTACCTGATGTGCAAGTGGAGTGGGCAAGCCTTTTGATTCGTAAGTTCGTTGTAGACTGGCCACTTCAGCAGCGTATTCGTTTTGGATGGCTTCTTTTTGAAGCCGCATCATGGATTTCTGCGTATCACGTTGCGTGCTGACCGAGACGTATTCACCGCCACCCATTGAAAAGGCGCCAGCAAGCATGCCAGAAATACCAGCAAGAAAAATCGTGTACTGACTTTGGTGGGCGCTCGCGACACCCACTACGATTCCAGCTACAGAGATAATACCGTCATTTGCACCTAAGACGCCGGCGCGGATAATGTTCAAACGTTCTGATAAATGGAAACGATGTTCGAGTGGTGCACTGGCGGATAATTCTTTCATAATGGCGGACTCCTCTGGTTGATTTAACTTCATTATAGCTAATTGAGAAGGATTATCAATCGTTTTTGAACAATTGTTCACAACAAAAACATTGTATAAAACCTGTTATACCAGTACATGCGAATCATTATTACTAACGAATAATGATATAGTGAACAAAAAGTATGCCAACAGTCTAGCACATCAAAAAGGGTCGCAACAAAAATTTTGTCGTGACCCTTTCGAATTATAAATGCGTCAGTGCTTGGTAGTAGAAGAATGCCGCGATTGCGGTTAAGACTAAACCGGCAACGCACACAATGATTAGACCACCAATCGCTTGTTTCTGGTAGGCGCTATAGGCGGTTAGTCCAATGAAGAAGGTGGTTAGACAAACGCAGACGCCAAGGAGCATGAGCCATGTAATCATTAGTCAGCCCAGTCACCGTTTCTGAAAATGGGGACAATCTGACCGTCGTGCGTTAAGCCATCGATGTTCATTTGACTAGAACCGACCATGAAGTCAACGTGGGCTTGACTACGGTTTAAACCAGCTGCTTTTAATTCCTCTTCAGACATATCTGTGCCGCCTTCAATTGAAAAGGCGTAAGCAGAGCCGAGTGCCAAATGGTTTGAAGCATTTTCGTCAAATAAGGTATTGTAGAAGGTGATCTTTGATTGTGAAATTGGTGAAGGATCTGGTACAAGTGCGACTTCACCTAGGCTCTTGACCCCAGCATCGGTTTGTAAGAGTTTTTGTAAGACATCGTTGCCTTCTTCAGCGGTGGCTTTGACCACTTTGCCGTTTTCAAAAGTAAATTGCATGTTATTGAGTGTGTTACCAGCGTAACTCAATGGTTTCGTAGAAGAAATGTAGCCATCGATGTTGTTGGCATCAGCTGCTGAGAAAACTTCCTCAGTAGGCATGTTAGCGACGAATGAACGACCATCACTACTACGGCTAGGACCACCCATCCAGATGTGGTTTTCAGGTAACCCAATTGTGAGATCAGTGCCAGGAGCTGTGTAATGGAGTGCTTTGTATTGCGCAGCGTTTAATTCAGCGGCTTTAGCTTGCAGTTTCTTGCCATGTTGTTCCCAAGCAAGGATTGGGTCTTCTTTATCTACCCGGGTTGTTTTGAAAATCTCTGTCCATAACTTATCAGTTGCGGCTTGTTCGTCCATATCAGGAAAGACTTTCTTTGCCCAAGCGGGACTAGCTGCGGCAATTACAATCCAACTATTTTTGTTGGCTTGTGTTGCTTGGCGAACTTTAAGCATTGCTTGACCGTTTGCCTTTTGAACAGCAGCGACCCGATCACCATCGAGGCCCTTAAGGTTATCAGGATTGCTCGACATCACCGAAATCCGTTTGGCGTTGTTTGCTAACCAGTAATCGTATTCTTGTTTCTGGAAGTCTGGCACGTTAACGAGGCGATCTTCGGCTTTGTGTTGCATATTGATCCGATCGATGTCATCATCTTGCCATTTGATAATCACTTCGGCTGCACCGAGGTCATAACAAGCAGCTGTCATATCACGGGCGAATTCAGCTTGATCAACAGCGATTTGGAGCACCACTGTGTCTCCGGATTGCACGTTGATCCCTGTCTTAGCGACTAAAGCGGCGTATTTTTCAAGATTATGTTGGAAAGTAGTCATCAAAAATTCCTCCTTAAGGGCGATTTAATATGTTTATCATAGCACATGGCGATTTAAAAAACTCGTAAAACAGATAAAAACGTTTTCATGTTATTTAATTTTATGGTAGAGTGACAGTAGATAATATTGAAAAACGGATTGATCGGTTAAGGAGTGGGAACGATGGCACGGACAAAACGGATTAAAGCGGAGCAAATTCTGGATAAAGCATACGAAATGGTATTAGCGGATGGTTTAAAAGCAATTACAGCGCGCAGCCTTGCCAAGGCACTAGACTGTTCGACACAACCCATCTATTTAGAATTCGGTAATATGGCCAATCTCAAGCAAGCCATTTTGGAACAAGCCAAGGCGCGTTTGGTGTGGTATGTCAGTGAAGAACAACGAACAGATGATGCCTTAGTCAATCTCGGGATTGGCTATATTCATTTTGCTACAATCGAACCAGAACTTTACCGTGCGTTATTTATTGATAACCACTTTGGTAAGGATGAAGCACAACTTTTCATGGGGCAATTGACGCAAACTAGATTGCAGGACTATCAACCGTTAAAAACGGTTAGTGAGTCAGAACACGAACGCATTATTAACGAAGCGTGGATCATTATTACGGGTTTGGCGACCCTAACGAATGCGAAGTTGGTACACTATAGTGACGCAGAAATAGACGCGATGCTCAAACGAATGTTGAAGCGATGTTTTTAAAAAGAGACGTCTAAAAAGGCGTCCTTTTTTATATTCAGACTGTTATTCATTTGTAAGGTGGTTAAAGATTGGCAAATCTTTAGAAAACATGTAGTATAGGGGGGTAACTTATTAAATAATAGGAGGCAGCTTTGTGTCTAAAATTAAAGTAATGACTGTTTTTGGGACACGACCAGAAGCAATTAAGATGGCGCCGCTAGTATTAGCATTGAAAGAACGCGCAGATGAATTCGAAGCTGTGACGGTGGTAACTTGCCCAACATCGTCAAATGTTAGATCAAGTGCTTGAAATTTTTAAAATTAAACCAGATTACGATTTAGACGTTATGAAACAACGGCAAACACTTAGTGAAATTACTAGTAACGTATTAATGAACCTTGATAAAGTGATTGCAACTGAAAAACCGGATATCGTATTAGTTCATGGGGATACAACCACTACTTTCGCAGCAAGCATTAGTGCATTCTACAATCAAACAGCGATTGGCCATGTTGAAGCAGGACTAAGAACTTGAGATAAGTATTCACCATTCCCAGAAGAAATGAATCACCAATTAACAGATGTACTCAGTGATCTTTATTTTGCACCAACCAGTCAAAGTGAAGCCAACTTATTACAAGAAAATCACCCACAAAAGGCTATTTACATTACAGGGAATACAGCAATTGATGCATTGAAACAAACGGTTCAAAGCGACTACAATCATTCAATCTTGGATGTTGTTGATGCTGACAAACGAATGATTCTAGTAACAATGCATCGACGTGAAAACCAAGGTGAACCAATGAAACGGGTCTTCAAGGTAATGCGCCAAGTTGTTGAAACCCATGATGATGTTGAAATCGTCTATCCAGTGCATTTGAACCCTGTTGTGCAAGAAGCAGCGCAAGATATCTTAGGCAATCACCCGCGGATTCATTTAATCGATCCATTGGATGTTGTTGATTTCCACAACTTAGCTGCACGGAGTTTCTTCATCATGTCTGATTCTGGTGGTGTGCAAGAAGAAGCACCGTCATTAGGCAAACCTGTGTTGGTCTTACGGGATACAACTGAACGACCTGAAGGGGTTGAAGCAGGCACGTTGAAGTTGGTTGGGACACAACCAGAACAAGTTCATGATGCCATGGTTGAATTATTAGATGATCAAGCCGTATATGAAGCAATGGCCCATGCCAAGAATCCATATGGTGATGGACAAGCATCTCAACGGATTTTAGATGCAATTGCTTATCATTTTGGCCAATCAAAAGAAAAACCAGAAGCGTTTAAATAATGAGCATTGAAAAAGCCCTCGACCATTATCATTTTGACTGATAATGGCGAGGGCTTTTTTTGATGAGATAAACGTGCGGATTCAAACTTTTTTTTGTCTTAATACTCAGTTGCTAAGTGCAACCAAACGCACTTTATTTCTTTTCTTTCACAATATACACTGGTCTGTTTTTAACTTCTAGGTAGATTTTGCCGATGTATTTGCCGACAATCCCTAGGCATAGGAGTTGTAAACCGCCGACCATTAGGATAACTGAAATGAGTGATGGCCAACCGCTTGTTGGATCGCCAAAAATCAAAGCACGAATAACGATGAAGATTAATGCAAGCAGGGCAATCGCGAATGAGAAAAAGCCGACGAAGGACGCAATGGCTAATGGTGTTTCTGAGAAAGTTACAATCCCATCCAATGAATATTTGAAGAGTCCCCAGAATGACCAACTGGTTTGACCAGCAACGCGGTCTTGGTTCTTATATTCTAAGTACTTGGTGTCAAAGCCGACCCAACTGAAAATCCCTTTTGAAAAACGGTTGTATTCAGACATCTCTAAGATGGCATTGACCATCTGCCGAGTCATCAAGCGATAATCACGAGCACCATCCACGATTTCAGTTTGTGAAATCCGGTTGATAATCTTGTAAAATTGTTTAGCGAAGAACGAACGAACGGGGGGTTCACCCGCACGTGTTGTCCGGCGAGTGCCGACACAGTCATAACCTTCGACTTCAATGCCGTGAATCATTTCGGGTAATAGTTCAGGCGGATCTTGTAAGTCAACATCCATCACTGAAACGTAGTCGCCAGTTGCGGCTTGTAAGCCAGCATACAAGGCAGCCTCTTTACCGAAGTTCCGAGAGAATGAAATGTAGTGAACGTGTTCAGGGTCTTGTGCCTGTAACGCGCGCATTTCCGCCAGGCTTTCATCAGCAGAACCATCGTTAACGAAGATGTATTCGATGCGGTGGTCGGCTAGAGTAGCCGCTACTTTCTCAACTGCTGCGTAGAAAAGCGGAATTGATTCTTGCTCGTTATAACAGGGTACAATAATTGAAATCGTCTTAGTCATCTTAATCCTCCGAAGTATCTTTGAAAATCCATTTGCTAAATACATAGTTCGCTAAAATCACGATAATCTGATCTAGCACTTTAACAAGCATGTTGGGCCATACCAATAAGGAAATCCCAACAAACATAATTGCCGTATCCATTATGAATGATATACCACGGAAGAAAAAGAAACTAGCCATTTCACGGGAAAAGTCCTTTAAAGTTGTATATTTTGACTGAAAGACCCACGTTTTATTGGTGAAAAAGGCAAATAGTACGGATAAGAACCAGGCAATCGTGTTGCTGACGAGATAATTGATAGTTGTATAGTGGTCTAATCCGAAGAAAACGACCATGTTGACTAGGGTTGTTAAGACACCAAAGACCAAGTACATTAATTGTTCCCAGTATTTTTGAATGAGTTGTTGAATGGCTTTAATCATTGTGACCTCTTTTCAAAATGGCATTGTATCGCCGGAGAATCCGCCCCCGGAGTGCCATTTGTTGTTCTGTTTTTCTGAAAGTGTAGCGGGTGGTGATGTAGTTGACAATGCCGACGATTAACTGATCGATAATCTTGGCGGTCATACTCTGCCACCCTAAGAAGGAGATGGCGACAATCATCAAACCGTTATCCAAGAAAAAGGATACACCACGGAAAAAGAAAAACGAAAGCACTTCACGACACACAGCGCCAAACGTGGTGTATTTGGATTGGAATACAAGCGACTTATTGGTAAAAAAGCCAAATAAATTCGCGACAAACCACGCCATTGTATTGGCGAGTAAATACGGCCAAATAATGGTGTGGCGAAATACCCAGTAAGTAAAAATATTAACCAACGATGCTAAAAAACCAAAAATCGTATAGGTTAAAAAATCGTGGTATTTAAACACTAACCGTTTAATGAAAGCCATAAAGACAGCTCCTAGTTTGATTTATTAAGGTCTAAAAGACCAAAAGAAGGGCCGCGGTAAAAAGGGACGTAACCGCGGCCCAGGGAAGATTGGTTGAAACATACTTCTGCGCTTAACCAAATTTACCAAATAGGTGATTGCATCACCTATTCGGCAAATCCAGTTAATGCTCAAAGCATAACCGTTTCAAACGCACTCTGTTTTGAAACGTGCTGCGGAAGCCATCTTCTTCCGGTTAGCGACATCAGTCAAATCACCAACGTTGTCGGTAATCCGCCTGATTAGGCTAATCCTCAGAAGATAATCAGGCTTACAACGCACTCTGCCTTGAAACGTGCTTTATAAGCTAGTATCCTGTGCCTAGCTACGTCCGGCAAACAGCCAACTCGTTGGCTGTTTGCCAGACTAGGTTAGTGCTCGGATACTGACCGAGCTTATAGTGCACTTTGTTTTGCAACAATCTCTGATACGAATTTTTCAAGATGTTCGATATCTTCTGCTTCTGCTGATAGATCGACTTTGACAACGTCTGAACCCTTTGTTGCGCCGGTTTGTTCGAAGACGGCTGCAAAATCATCAACCACTTTACAGAAGTCATCGTAGAACGTATCACCGGAGCCACAGACACCGTAGACTTTACCAGTTAAATCAATATCCTTGAGATCTTCGTAGAAATCAACGGCTTCATCGGGGAGATCGCCATCATCGCCATAGGTGTAGCTGCAGACGATACAGATATCGCTGTCTTCAAAATCGGCAGGATCTGCTTGAGAGATTTCAGTGGTTTCAACGTCGACGTTCAAACTTTCGAGGGCTTCTTCAACGATTTCGGCAATTTCCTCGTTATTGCCGGTCATACTTGCATAGACTACTTTAGCAGTTGCCATTATTGGGACATCCTTTCACGTACGCGGCGCTCAGTGGCCGCAATTAACGAATTATACTATAAGGCATTATAGCAAAAGCCCCTTATTAAGAAAAGGTGCAACGGCTCTTTCACGGTTAATTGAACTAAAAAGCGACGATTCGTCCATTTTAATGGCAGATAGCGTATAATATAGAAATAGATACAATTAAAGGCTACAATGGTAACAATATTGGAGGTTTCATTTTGATTACATTAAAATCTGAACGAGAAATTAAAGGGATGGCTGCTTCTGGCGCCATTATTGCCGGCGTTCATCGCGGTTTGCGCGACATCATCAAACCAGGTATTTCGAGCTGGGTAATTGAAGAATTCGCAAACGACTACATCGAACAACACGGTGCCAAAGCATCTGAAAAAGGCTTTGAAGGCTACAAGTACGCAACTTGTGTCTGCGTGAATGAGGAAGTGGCACATGCCATTCCACGGAAGAACTTAATTCTAAAAGAAGGCGACATTGTCAGTGTCGACATGACCGTTAACTTGGACGGTTATGAAAGTGATTCTTGCTGGACTTATGCGGTTGGCGAAATCGCACCAGAATTACAAAAATTAATGGACGATACGCGCAAAGCACTTTACTTAGGCATTGATCAAGCCGTTGTCGGCAATCGCCTAGGTGATATCGGCCACGCCATCCAACAATATACCGAAGTTGAAAACAGCTACGGTGACGTCCGTGAATTGATTGGACATGGTATTCAACCAACGATGCACGAACAACCAAACGTGCCTTCATACGGTGAAGCGGGCAAGGGCTTGCGCCTTAAAGAAGGGATGACCATCACAATTGAACCAATGGTCATCTTAGGTGGCACATGGCACATCAAGTCAAAAGAAGTCCCTGGCGAAGACTGGGAATATTACGTCTCAGCAGATGGCACACCATGTGCGCAATATGAACACACAATTGCGATTACCAAAGATGGTCCTAAGATTCTAACCTCACAAGATCCAGAAATGGATGCTAAATATTTACTATAAAAAAAGAAACCTTCTCTAAAATGAGAAGGTTTCTTTTTTTGCTTTCAGAAAACTATTAGTCCATAGTTAATTCGTGTATAATAGAAATGATAAATATGCCTTAAGAAGTCGGGAAAATAAGCCTTTCAGGTAGAACGACTAATGTGTAAAAGAGAATTTGGAGTGACATATGACAGTAGACAATCAAAACCAGTTACCGGTGGTAAAACAGGACTTATCCAGACGGCAGAAGTTGATTGCTGTGGTGAAGTTAATGATGTTGCGTTCATCAGAAGCAAGCATTAGTGATAATTCGAAGGTAATCGCATATTATTCGTTATTATCAATCTTCCCACTATTAATCGTTATCGGGAACATCTTACCGTACTTCCAGTTAGATGTAATGAGCGTGGCGGATTACGTCCAAACGGCGGTGCCGCCCACGATATTCGACAAGATTATGCCAGTTCTGCAGTCCCTATTGAAGAAACGCAATGATGGCTTATTATCCGTCGGGATTTTAGGAACTTTGTGGGCAGCTAGTAAGGGCATCAACGCCTTGAAAATTAGTATTAATCGGGCGTATCGAGTCGATAAAATTCAGAATTTTATTCTAAAACGCCTCATTTCTCTAGGAACCACATTAGTCTTACTACTATTATTAGTCAGTTTGATCGTCGTTTTTACATTCGGGCAACAAGTTTTGGAATTATTAGTCCCAATCTTTAACATTCCTAAGACATACGTTAATATTTTTAGTAGTTTAAAATGGCCAGTGACGGTGATCGCCTTGTTCCTACTGCTGATTTTCATCTATTTCTTCGTTCCGAATGTGAAAATGCGATTGCGAAGTGTTCTGCCAGGGGCAGCACTGACAACGGTTGGCTGGTTAATTCTTGCACAAGCCTTCTCATTGTATATTCGTTACTTCGGCACGTCATGGAATAGTTACGGTGCAATCGGTGCGGTGATTATCTTACTCTTGTGGCTGAATTATTCCGCAACGATTCTGATGGTTGGGGCTGTCTTGAATGTTGTGATTGAAGAAGCACTGCATGGGCATGTTAACGCCAGTCGCGGTAAGGTTCATGACTTTATTGCGCGTCGGCGCGATCAAAATGAATGACAGCCGAAAAATTAATGAGACAAAGCACAAATATGAATTGAAACGTTAACCAATTATATAGGTTGTAAGAATTCGGGAATCAACCGGATGATTACAACCTATTTTTAGTCTCTAAAATTAAAATTATTTATCTCAACCGATATGTCAAACTAATGTTTTTACATATCGGTTTTTTGATGGACTTAGATTTCGTAAACCACTTTCACTTTCGATACTTTAAAAATATTTAATTATTTAAAAATCTTGAATATTGAATTACCGCCCAATGTTAAGGGGGTTATTCACAATTTAGTGTGAAAACTAAGTGTTTTTTATTAAGGTGTATTCCAGAAAAAGATTTCCTTTTGGCAAATTACAAGTTTAATCCGAACAAGCCCGGAATCTTTCAATGGCAGTCTGTTGATGATGTATTTTTAATGGTCGTTGATTAATTAGTTCAAGTGCTGCTAGGATCTCATCAGTCGTTACTTGGCTAAAATTGGTCTTTT
>NZ_JBJKTM010000030.1:0-15441 GCF_046580785.1 Latilactobacillus sp. VITA-14 | reverse complement strand
TTGTGCTAGTGCGCCACGTTGAAAACGTGATAAAGTAGATGTACCCAAAGTAATCACTCCCTATATTGGTTGGAATTAGCTACTACCATTGTAAGTGATTGCTTTGGGCTTTTTAATTTCTGTTCGGATTAATTATAGAATTTGCCAGTTCATAGAATTTCGTGGTCCCGATAAAGAGCGCATCGCAAAAGTCGGCTGTTTCATTTTTTTCAGGGTGCAGCAAGCTAAACTCTAACATCTTAAAGAGGTTTGATTGCTTTAGATAGTCTAAACGAACCTTCCGGACAACCCCCTCGTCGATGTTTTGGCTTTCAAATACTCCGTCGGCATTGACCTTCAAATGACTTGTAGGGCTAATCACTGCTAAATCAGCATTAATCCCTTCGACATACTGCGTTATTTTAAATTTAGAAATCCCCAATAATTTCATGGCTCTTGGTACTGTTAAGTAATAATTGCCGTTATCCGCTACTAATTCTAGTAGGTAGTATTGGTAACGATAATTGACATCTAAGAATTCGTTATGAATCTCCACCTATTTTCCTCCACTGACTACTTTGTTCGTTCTTGGTACGCAATCTGAACCACTAATTGATAGGGATCATTGCCTTCAACCACACCACTACGCCCGGCCATCTTGTTCGGGCCACCCGTAATCCAAGTATGGGCGACTGCAAGTTGATAATCTTGGGCTAGGTCTTGGATTGGGGTTAAGCCAACCGTCGTAATCTGCGCTAACGGTTGTTTGGCAATGGCGTTAATCCCCCCATAGAGCACCCAACGATCTGCTTCTTGTTTCATTTCATAAAACGGTAAAGCAACTTGATTCCCAATCGCATAAATTGGTCGCTGCAATTGTTGCGCTTGTTCATATATATCATTATCACTTAAGCTTGCGTAATTCAAGCTAAGATAGCCAGATTCAATCAGTTCGTTAATCAAGGATCCTAAACGTTGGGTTTGTTCCGCGTCCATTGTCAGTTGCGCGGGCAAGAGATTTTGTTCTTCAAATAAGCCAGTGGCCGGTTGAATTTGTGAGATCACTTGCGTTTTGGCGGTTACCCCATTTAGTGGATGTGGCGCGTTTGGATCACCACCCAGCGCTTTTTCAACATACGGTGAAATATCGATGACCGCATTTTTACCCCGATAATAGAAATACAGGTTCATCACTGCAAAATAGAATAACACCAAAAAGACGAGGAGGTTAATCACACCTCGTCCAACCGCTTGAGCTTTAAAGTAGGTCACACTCTTATATAGAAGATAAAAGTCACCAATTAAACAAATAACTGAAAAAAGGCGATTTTTAACGCGACCATTAATATTTAAGTAACCGAAATAATGGTTAATAATGTCTAAAAAAGTTAACACGATAAATGTCCCCCTTATTGCGCGTAAAACAAATTATTACTGCGTAGCAGTGGCACTGCTACTACTTGAAACCACTTTAGCGCTACTACTTGTGTTAGCAGAGCTACTGCTTGCCGTGGTCGTGTTAGCTGACTCATCATTTTGTGGTGTTGTTGTCTGCTCATCATCAGATGATTGTGAGTTGGCATCCGTATCCGTCCGATCCTGACTTGAAACAGCCTTAGAAGAGGAATTAACGGTTGATTCAGAGGTCGATGAGGATTCCGATTCAGACTCAGATTCTGGTTCTGATGTATTCATGCTGCTGGTTGAACCTGTGGTTGCACTACTACTTGAAACAAATGACGACTGCTCTGTCTTGGTGTTTTCAACAGGTTTAACCGTATTTGCCACAATGTTGGTCGCACTCATTGCGATAATTAACGAAATAATGGCGGCTGGTGGAATAATGGGTGGTGTGTGATATGCCATTTTAACGCTCCCTTTCTATTATGCTTGGCAGTCTTCACAGAGGCCATAGAGTTCGAACTGATGACCTTCAATTTGACAATTTGGAATTTGCTGACTAAAAAAATCTAACGGACACATTTTCAATTCAATCACTTTGCCACACTGGCGGCAAATAAAGTGATGATGGTGGCGATGTTCAAAATCGCATTGATATTTAACGTGGGCCTGTTCACCCTCTGTTTGTTGTTCTACTAAGCCAAGTTGTTCAAAATCTTTAATGTTGCGATAAATCGTATTGTGACTCATTCCCGGAAAAATGGCGCGCATATGCTCGTCGATTTGAGTCACGGGAATGTAGCGATTTTCATATCCCGATAAATACTGTAGCATCTCTCGGCGTTGCTTGGTAATTTTGTACCCATTTGCGCGTAATACGGCAATGGCAGTGGTTATTTCGCTCATTTAATACATCCGCTCCTCTCGATTAATCGATACGCCATTCTAGCACATGCTTTCTAGGTTGTCAGGCGCTGGCGCTTGTTACTACCAACTTCAATTTAGTTGTTACCCCACACTATTTACCATTATACCCTTAATCCCATAACCGTTAGCTAAGCACAACTAAATTTCACCAAATTTTAATGAATTCGAATACAAAATAGTTGCATTATCTCAGGCTGCGCGTTATGATGTAATTCAGATGATTTTTAAGAAATCGTCTTCATTAGCCTTCTATCAGTATTTATAGTCATTTGAAGGGAGATTTTACGATGGAATTTACTAGTCAAACTAATAATTGGTATCATGTTTCACTTGATACGCAAACTCAAAAATTTATCGCAACTGCAACGAACAATGAAAAAATCAGCGCAAGTGGTATTACAATTGAACAAGCCGTACAAAAACTCAGTTATAAAGTGAAACAAACCAATTCGGTTAACCAACACTTATTTGCATAAGGGTTAACCATACGTTAAAAGGAAGCCTGTCGAACGCGTTCGACAGGCTTCCTTTTTATTTTCAATGATCAATTTTTTAGGGTTGCGATTAATGTTGCTAAGGCTTGCTTAGTTGTTTCCCAGTCATCGTTAACCAACACAGTTGCCCGTTGATTTAAATGACTCGGTAACATCAGATCCCGCTTAAATTCAGCACTTTGAATCCGTTTTTGAATTGCTTCAGGACTATCCTTCCGTTTTTCAAGGCGCGTAATCAACGCATCTGTTTCAGAAACCGTTAAGAACAAGACCGATGCTTCTTCGGGGAACGTCTCTAAATAAGTCTGTGCCCCTTTGGTATCAACAACTAGGCTAATCAGCTGTGCTTTTTGCCACGCCAAATCTAACGCTTCATGTGAAGAGCCATATTGATAGCCAGAATAGCTCACCGATTCAACGAGGTGCTTTTGTGCCAAGGTGTCTGGTGTTTCAAAATAATAATCCACCCCGTCGACTTCATTATGCCGTCTAGGCCGCGTGGTATGGGTAACCACTTGTGGAATTTGAAAGGCCTCTTTTAAATAATGGCTCACCGTTGTTTTGCCACTACCCGTGGCGCCCGTAATGACTAATAGTTGTTTTGTCACTATTCATTCACACTCTTCTATTCAGGATTTAAATAAATAAAAAAGTTTGGCGGCTTAATTTAAGCAGATGCCAAACTTTTTTATTTATTTATCTAATCTTATAAACGACGACCAAAGTCAGGTTTGTAATATTGCATTGACATCGTTGTTACATTTTGGCCTTCTGTTGGTGCGTGAACGTATGAGCCACCACCGATATAGATCCCAACGTGATGTGCTGAACCAACGCCACCCCAGAAAACAAGGTCACCAGGTTGTAATTCTGATAATGACACTTTTGTCCCAACCGTGCTTTGTTCTTGTGATGTCCGTGGTAAGTTAATGCCGGCCATCTTAGCAGCGTACCAAACTAAACCAGAACAATCAAAACCACCAGGTTGTGCGCCACCCCATGCATACGGTGTGCCAATGAATTGTAAGGCATTGCCAACTAATGAACCAGTGTTTGCACCAGATGGCGCAACTGTCGTTGTTTTTGCAGGCGTTGGTGCTGGTGTATTGTCTGAACCTGTTTTAGGTGCAACCGTTGGGGCGATTGTTGCTTTTTCAGTTTCTTTTTTAGCAGCTTCAACAGCGGCTGCTGTTTGAGCATCTAATTGACTTTGTAAGCTAGCAAGCTGTGTCTTATGTCCATCCACTTCTTGTTGGAAACTTGCTTGTTCATTTTCTGCATCTGCTTTAAGTGATGTTAACTGTGCTTGATCTTTTTCTAACTGTGCTTTTGTGTTAACTAAGTTTGCTTTTTTAGTCACTTGTTCTTGTTTTAAAGTAGCTAATTTACTTTCTGAGTTCGCTACGGCGTCCATTGCTTCCTTGTTAGCTTGGTTTAACTTGCCAACAACTGAAGCACGACTGACCATATCTGAGAAACTATCACTATTGACGATGAAGTCAACGTAAACATTTCCAGAAACACTATCCCCAGCACGTTTTTGAAGCGCAATTACTTGTTCTTTTAAAACAGCTTTTCTAGATTGGACTTCAGCTTGAACTTTAACGATTTTTTGAGCCACTTCAGTAATTTCTTTGTCCGTTGATGCAATGTTCTTTTGTGCATCATCAATTGCAACGGTCTTATTTGACACTTGGCTATCGATTGAAGCAACCTTATCTTGTGCAGCACTTAACTTAGCTAATAAAGCCGAGTTTTCAGCACTAAGGTTTGTCATTGATGCTTTTGTATCAGCAACTTCATCGGCACTGACTGCACCAATGCTAACCGCCATTGTTGACCCAATTGTTAAGAATGCTAGTGCACTGAACATTAATCGACTGACTTTTTTCACTGAATGATTCCCCTTTATCATTTTTAAAAATACTTAACTTATGTACGGTTTTCCAACCAAGAACAAGTGTAACATTCAACTATTACAGAAATGTTACAGCTTAGTTACCGTATTAAGTCTAAATCGGGAATTCACGCTACTTGTTAGCGGTTAACGCGGCTTGGATTTTAACCCATTGCTCATGACTTAGCAAAACCGCGGTTTCAGTCCCACTTGCATCGACAATTTCATAAACGAGCGGTTTGACATTGACCTCTTTGATAATTTGGTTCAGCATCTTTTTAGCGTATAAGGCTTGAATTTTTTTACGTAACATTTTCTATACTCCTCGAGCGTGATTAATTGTGTTCTCAGCACAATCAGCTTAGAATAAAAGCATCTTTTATTATGAAATGAGGTTTATGCAAATGCAAATCACAAGACACGATCAACCACTCGATACAATCGGCACACCACCAGCCGTCGGCACACAGTTACCCCAATTTGACCTTAAAAATGCCGCTGGCGAAACGGTGACTTCTGCGCAATTGCTCGGTAAACGGACTTTAATTAGCGTCGTGCCAGACATTGACACCCGTGTTTGCAGCATTCAAACAAAGCATTTTAACCAAGCCGTCGATCAATTCGAAGACGTCCATTTCTACACAATTTCAACAAACACCATCGAACAACAAAATAACTGGTGCGCTGCAGAAGGCGTTAAGAACATGCAACTCCTTTCTGATGAGGCACTCAGTTTCGGGAAAGCAATGCAACTCTACGTTCCAAGCAACAACACGCTTCAACGCTCAATCTTTATTTTGGAAGCAGATGGTACAATTAGCTACACCGAATTAATTATCGAACAAACAGACGAACCAGATTATGCAGCTGCATTAAATTTCTTAAAAGCAGCTCAATAACAACCCCAAAACGATGGTTAGAACTGACTCAGTTTAACCATCGTTTTTTTTTTGCGGTTATTATGTAAGATTATTCACAACACCCTTGATAAAACCTGAGCAATATTGCTCCACCTTATGAAATGACGTATTATACCCGTATTAGCATCTCAAATTAAACTTTATTAAGGAGTCCCCATGACCGAGCTATCTAACGAGCTTTTCCAAACTTTCAATAAGGTGGTTCACCATTATCGCCATTATTATGGCATGCAATTTTCATCCGATCATCGCTCAGTCAGCCAAATTCGCATTCTAAAACGCCTTAATATCGAAAACGGACAAATGCAGGGAGCCCTCGCCGAAAGTCTCGACATTCGGCCTTCATCCCTAACCGAATGCTTGCACAAATTAGAGTCTAAACACTACATTAATCGGCGGCCCGATCATCATGATCGGCGAATCACCCACGTCTTCATTACAGCGGCCGGTCGAGCGGTTTTAAAAGAAGCCCTCGATGGTCGCAATGAATTTACGGAGACTTTATTCGGTAGCCTAACCCCCGACGAACAACAAGCGCTCAACGAACTTCTAAATAAATTAGAAGATACGTTAGCCGACACACAACATTTTGACTTTATGGCTGAATTCACTAAACGCCTCGCCCAAACCAAACTATAATCACTGGAGGAATCGTAATGCGCAAGATACTTGAATATGGTTTAGCCGGTGTGGTCGCCTACCTCATAAGTCGCTACTTCGTGTGGCACATTGTCTTACCAACACTCAACAGTTATCCACGCTTAACCCGGGTTATGGCCCGTTTTCCAGCAACGACGCTTTTTCTGATTCTATTTTTAACCCTTACATTTTGGTTGGGCTGGGTGCAATGGGACCGCCGACAACTATCGCCAATCTATGGTTATCTCGTCTACAGCGTCTATCTGCTCTTATTATTCATTGTCTTATTCACTAAAGCAAACGTCTATCATGCAGTTAGCTTGAACCCGTTCGATTTCATTCAAAAGGATCATAAAACACTGCTCGAAGCCGCACTGAATGTCGTTTACTTCATCCCATTAGGCGGTTTGTACCATTTGAAAGCCTCATTTGTTGAAACGAACATCATAGCGCTCTTAACGATTCTAGGCATTGAGATTCTCCAATTCGCCTTTTATCTAGGGACTTTCGCACTCAGTGACATCCTCTTAAACTGGTTTGGCTGTTTAATTGGGTTTGGCCTTTGGACACTTGCACAACATCATTTTACAGTCCAAACAAAAAGCAGCTAGGCATTAAGCCAAGCTGCTTTTTTAACGATTAAGCGTAATTAACTGCTTATAAAGTTGATTCGTTAGAAGTACGATTGAAGGATTGGCCTTATATTGATTCGATAATAAGACAATTCCTGAACGCCCATCCTGACTCATCTGCAAGCTAGATTCGAATCCAGATTCGACTCCGTGGCTTGTAAAATAATCTTTGTAATTATAAACACCACCCGTATATTCACCAGTAGTCGATGAGCGGAGCGTTTTTAATAACGATTTTTTAAAAACTTTTCCTTGAACAATCGCCTGTTCAGTTCGAAAGAGGCTACTCGTTGTGGCATACATATTTCCGGTCCCTAACTCACGCATATATACGTAACTTGGTTCACTAACTGGCGTGCCATAGCCGTCTTGTTGATAGCCATAAGCAGTCGCTTGTTGGCCGGTCGTTTCATTTGGCATAAAATTAAACGATGTTAATTTAAGGGGTGTTATCAATTGTTTCCACACTAACTCTCGATAGCTTTTATGCGTGACCTGCTCTAAAATTCCTGCCAAAAGAAGGTAATTAACTGGTGAATAATTATGCTGACCAATGTCTTTAACAACCAAATGATCAAGCGCATATTGAATCCGCGCTTGGTCTGATAATTCTTTTTCCGGCGCAGATGATTCAATCAATCCAGAATGCATATCAACCATCATCTTCAGCGTAATTTGATTCGCCGCTTTTATTTGTGGGTAATACCGACTTAACGGTGTTGCTAAATCGATGTTGCCGGCTTGCACCTGTTTCATCAACAACGCAGCCGTTAATGACTTTTGAATCGACGCAATCTGATACGTCGTCTGCGGGGAATTAAGTTGCTTAGTCGCAAAGTTTGCGTAACCTCGGCCACCTTGAAATAACACGCGGTTCCGGCGCACAATTAAAATCGTTCCGCTAAAACTGTTGTCATATAGCAATTGCTGTACAAATTGTTGTTCCTTCGCACTCAAATGATTGATGGTTCGATCATCAATCCCGGCTTCATGACTTTTTACCTTTTGAATGGCTAACTCAAGTTTTGTTGCCTGTAATTGTTGCTGAAGTTGTTTCATTTTTTGTTGGGTTTGTTGAGTTTGGACGGCATATTTTTGCCGTTCATGATAAATCGTGCCGCCAATAATTAGTAGGATGAGCCCTACCAACAGCAGTCCTCTTTTCAATTTGTTGTCCATCCGCTTAGTCCGCTAATCGTCCCTTCTCAATGACTACCATTTGAGCATCGAATCGATAATACAGTGCTTCACCATTTTCAACTTCCACACCATCAATATCGCGATCTGAAATCTGTTCGATCACCTTAATGAGCGCACGCAAAGTAGAACCATGCGCTACAATCAATTGGTCCTGGCCTGCAAGTAATCCTGGCACTACTTGATCTTGCCAATAAGGTAATAGCCGTTGCGTTGCCTGGGCAAGACTCTCCCCGCGTGGCCGACTCATCGGTGGAACTAGTCGATAACGACGGGCCTGCAAAAAAGTCGTCAATAAAGGTGGGACCGCCGTGTAACTACGCCGCCAGCGGGCAACTTGATGCGCACCAAAAATATCCCGCGTCTTTTCCTTATTTAACCCGCGCAATGCCCCATAATGGCGCTCATTTAATCGCCAACTCTTCGTCATTGGAATGGCCAATTGGTCTATTTCATCCAGAATAATGTAACTCGTCAAAATTGCACGCTTTAATAACGAAGTATGCACATGACTAAACTGAATGCCAGTTGCTTGAATTTGTTGCCCAACATGCTGTGCTTGCCTACGCCCAGCAGCCGTTAATGGTACATCAGACCAACCGGTATAAGTATTCAATTGATTGGCTAAACTCTCACCGTGTCGTACAATTACTAAATTCGCCATCCGTTAAACTCACTTTTCCTGTCATTTAAAATAATCTCTTTTAGTATACCACAAACCCTTTCCGCTATTTAAAAAAACATTTAAATAGTTAAGGAACTATACAGCTTTGTTGTCATCTACCAATTAATTGTAGTACAATGAATCTATTGAATTCTAAGGATGTGCGATATGTCAGCTAAAGCAAAAGAATTTTGGAAATCCACTATACAAATCATTTTATTAGCGACCGTGATGGTCGGCATTGCGCAATTACTGCTCAAATTCGTCATTGCCAATGAACAAATTTTCGGGCCGTCAATGCAACCCAACTTTACACAGTATGATCGGGTCATTGCACTACGCCATACGAAACTGAAACGCGGCGACGTCGTTATCGTCAAGGCCCCTGATTCGCCAGGTGAATTCTACATTAAACGAATTGTCGGCATGCCCGGTGAAACTGTTCGCTTCAACAAGGATCAACTCTATATTAATAATAAAAAAACCAGTGAGCCTTATTTAAATGACTATAAAAAAGATCCAACAACCTTCCTAGCCGGGTCAAACTACTTCACACTCAACCCAAAGACTAATAAGCCAAACTTTGATTTAAAGGACGTGCTTGGTCGTTCCACAGTCCCTGCCCACCACTACTTCGTCATGGGTGATAACCGGACTGTTTCAAAGGATAGTCGGTATGAAGAAGTAGGCTTTGTCAGTGATGATTCTAAAGCCTTCAACGGGATTCAAGGCGTTGTCAAACTCCGCTACTGGCCAGTAACGAAATTTAAAGTTTACTAATCACGAAAAAAGGTCCACCACGATTGTGGCGGACCTTTTTTGACCGTTTTTTAAAGATAGACACTAACACCGAGTAAAATAATTGCTAATAGACCAATAATCGCCATTAATGGCCAAACGAATTTTAACCACTTATCAAACGTTACATGGACCATTGCCAGCGAGGCCAAGACCAAACCAGTTGGTGTGATAAACGACATAATGCCTTGTCCCCAGTTATAAGCACTAATAATAACGTCACGATTAACACCGACTACATCAGCCAACGGTGCCATGACGGGCATTGATAGCACCGCTAGACCGGAACTCGACGGAATGAAGAATCCTAGTAGAATGAAAACAAAGAACATCACTGTTGAGAAGATAACACCGCTCATATGGGAAACGCCACTACTTAACCAATACAATAACGTATCACTAATTTGTGCCTGTTCCATAATAATCGTCACGCCGCGTGCTAAAGCAATCACGAGGGCTACACCTAACAGGTCGGAAGCCCCTGCAACGAATTCACTAACAAAATCTTTTTCCGATAATCCGGAAATAAACGCCAAAATGAACGTAATCGCTAAGAATAACGAGGAAATTTCATTAAATAGCCAGCCCCATTCCTTAACGCCAAAGACCATGATGACAAATCCGGCTGCGAAGATTAGTAACATCAATTTCTTACGAAAATCAAACTGGGGAACTTCATTAGCATCACTATTTCCCAGGAAATGTTTTTCCAATTTCTTTTTTTGACTATAAATGAGTGATTGGCTTGGATCACGCTTTACTTTTTCAGCATACCGAATCGTATAAAAAATACAAATGAGTGTGCCTAGAATCAGCATTACAAGCCTTAGTCCCATACCATCTGTAAAGCTAATGCCAGCCGTATTAGAAGCAATCACGACGGAAAACGGGTTCACCGTTGAAGCCATTGTCCCGATTGAACTGCCTAGATAAATCGCCGCAATTGCGACTAGCGCATCGTAGCCAGCTGCCATAAAGATTGGCACTAGAATTGGATAGAATGCAATTGTCTCTTCAGCCAAGCCAAAGGTGGTCCCGCCTAAGGCAATCAAACTCGTTACAATCACGATTAACCAGGCTTCTTTGCCTTTCAAACGTTTCGATAGCGCCGCCATTCCGGCCGAAAATGCACCGGTCTTATTCACAACGCCCACAATCCCACCTAGAATTAAGACAAATGTGATAATATCGATTGTTTCAGATAACCCTTGAATGGGCGCATTCAGAAATTGTTTAATTGCGCCAAATAAGTTTGGTTTATGCTGATTGAGTTTTTGATATGTATTTGGAATCGCAACTGGTTTATACACCGACCCATCCTTAAACTTCGCTAAATCCGTATTAACATGGTATTTCTTCAGTGTTGCTTGTGTCCCAGGTGCTGTCGCTTCATGCCCATTGGGTGCGACCACAGTGAAGTTTTCCTGGGTTGTGTTATATTGTAAACTCGCATATTTTCCGGCTGGTATAAAGTACGTCAAGATCATCACTGCCAGTAAAATAAGTAGAATTACTGTGTAGGCGCTCGGAAAAGTAAAGCGTTTTTTCTTATCAGTCATTCAATAGCCTCCATGACGCCCTCCATCGCTGAAGAGCTATTTTATAAACTCAATTATATCACAAAGGACGCTTGCGCTTTTTCCATAACGCCCTTGCACAGATTACTTTCCTGTGCTAAGATTGGCACCAAGCAAAATAAGGGACGACAGAGAGCGTCCTTTTTGGAGGAAAACTGAATATGAAAACTATTACGGCACACAGCCAACATCGATTAACAAGTTACCAGACTAAGGTGGTCGCCTCAACGACGGCCGGCTTCGGTCTCGAAAACATGGACGTTATGTTCTTGTCTTTCACCCTATCGTCCATCATTGCAGATTTACATCTCAGTGGAACACAGGCGGGATTAATCGCAACGATTACCAATATTGGAATGTTGTTAGGTGGCTTTTTTTTTGGCGTTTTAGCCGACCGCGTTGGACGGATTAAAACATTCACTTACACCATTTTTATCTTTGCTTTTGCGACAGCGGCTATGTCATTTGCCCACACCCTTCCCATGATTTATCTCTGTCGCTTCTTAGCTGGGATCGGTGCTGGTGGCGAATATGGGATTGGCATGACGGTCTTAGCCGAATCTTTCCCTAAGAAACAGCTCGGACGTGTTTCATCCTTCGTGGGTGTCGCAGGTCAACTTGGCTCTGTTGCCGCGGCACTTCTAGCAGCGTGGGTCTTACCACAATTTGGTTGGCATGCACTATTTCTATTCGGCCTATTACCTGTTATCATTACTTTTTTTATCCGCCATCATCTAGTCGAAAGTACAACGTTCACTTCTGAATCAGATCAACCAAAAGGTCAGATTAGCGCTCTTTTTAAAACACGCGAACTAGCTTACCAAACAGTTGCGCTGATGATAATGGCAATCGTCCAAATCGCTGGTTACTTCGGTTTAATGAACTGGTTACCAACCATCATGCAACAACAAATGCACCTCAGTGTGGCTGGTTCATCAACTTGGATGTTAGCGACGATTGCCGGGATGTCAGCAGGCATGTTGACTTTCGGTTGGATTCTAGACCGAATTGGTCCACGGTTTGCTTTTGTCTTATTCCTGATTGCTTCAGCAGCAGGCGTTTACATCTTAACCTTCCCCAATAGCATGGGTGCTTTATTGTTCGTCGGTGCAATTGTCGGCTACTTCTCAAATGGTATGTTTGCAGGCTATGGCGCGATTGTCAGTCGCCTCTACCCATCCGAAGTCCGTGCAACCGCCAATAACGTGATTATGAACGTTGGCCGCTGTATCGGTGGATTTTCGAGCGTGATTATCGGTTGGTTACTTGATCATTATTCGGTGATGACCGTGATGCTCTTCATTTCAACACTCTATATCATCAGCTTGATTATCATGCTCACCATCAATAATTTAAAAGCTGATCGCTACTTTAATCATCAATAACACACAAAAGGGTCGAGACAATTGTCTCGACCCTTTTTAAATTTATAAACTACCGCCGCGTACCTCGGCTACGTTAGCCACAATCGTAAATGCCAAAGGATCAACTTCATGAATTCGATTAATAATGTGTTGATAGGCTTGATTTTCAACAACGAGCATCAACATCTGCTTATTGTCATTAGAATAGCCCCCAGTAACATCAAAAATCGTCACGCCCACATCAGATTCTTCGATTAAATGGGCTTTAATTTCAGGTAATTGGTCGTTGCTCATGACATAGAGGACCTTTTTCCGGTTCAACCCGGTCTCAATATAGTTCATCGTAATCAACGTCAGAATTGATGAACAAGTTGCCAGCATGAACGTCTCAAAACCAGAGACGAACACATTCGCAAAGCAGACTAGTAAATCAACTACCAGCAAACTCAATGCCGGTTTGATATTGAAATATTTTTTGAAAATTAACGGTGGCACTGTTGAGCCACCACTCGAGGCATCAATTCGATATAACAAGGCAATTCCGGCAGCGTAAACAACACTCCCGATAATAATTGCTAATAGTTTGTCTTCCACCACCATCATTTGGGGCGTTAAAGCTAAACAAACTGGTAGCATAAAACTACCAAAGAGAATTCTTAACGTGGTTTTCTTATCAAGTAAGAAGTAAGTAAGTATCAGCATGCCGATGTTAATCACAAACACCACTGTTGATATCTTCCACCCCATCAATTCTTCTAATAAGATCCCCACACCGGTTGCCCCACCGGCTGCTACTTCATGGGGGGCAAAGAAGAGTTGAATCCCAATCGCAATAATTTCGAGAGCAATCAAGATCAACCCCATCTGGATAATCGTCTGTTTCAAATTGGATAAGCGCATCGCGTCCCTCATTTCTTTATTGATTATTACTATAAGTATATATGAATATTAATGAAGATGCGAGTCTAACCACTTCATGCTTCCCGTAGTGCCTGTGCGAGTGCCACTAATTTACGAGCGGTGTTGGCATTCCGAATTGTCAGCCACTGGTATAGGTCCCCTTTAGCAACAGTCGACCACCGCGTCCGACCGAATGTTTTCACGGGTGCACTCAATTCCGCCCCCGTTTTAGGCGCAATCGCCACGATTAAATTATGTTTCACATCTGGCATATTGCCCCACCAAGCTGGTGCGTCCGCAACAGCTTGAATCAACTGGTCAGCTGTGACCACGGCGATATTCACAGAAAAGCCAAAGGTCTCCACCATAATCTGATCACAAGTTGCCGCTAAGGTTGTTAAGCCTGTTTCTGGGGCTTCAAATAACACGTTACCACTATTGATGTATGTTTGCACATTAGTGAATCCAGCCGCTTCATACGCAGTTTTAAGCACGCTCATTTTAACTGGCCGTTTACCACCCACATTAATTCCCCGTAATAACGCAATGTATTGCATCTGAATCCCTCACTTTTTTATTCATCATAACTTAATTAGCTTTTGTTGACCAGTTCGCTTTATCACTGCCATATTTATTATTTTGTGGGGAATAATAATGAAAAAAGTTTTGCAAATAGCATAAATACGCCATTTAGCTTATAATAGTATAGTTGTAAATTTTCAAAAAAGGATGGCGCACAATGAACAATCGAACTCAACCGCAAAACATCGTCAAAGGCATGTTTTGGGCGACTATGGCGTCCGCACTCTGGGGCGTTTCAGGTACTATTTTGGAATTCATCTCGCAAGGACAAAAGATCCCTGCAACTTGGTTCCTATCCGTTAGAACGCTTGGCGCTGGTTTAATTTTATTACTTATCGGGGCAATTAAGTTCAAACAAGATATCTTCTCCATTTTTAAATCAAAACGATTAACGGCTTGGCTAATCGCTTACGCCCTTTTCGGTATCATGGGTAATCAATATACTTTCTTCATGAGTATCCAAACGGGGAATGCAGCAGCGGCGACTATTTTACAATATCTAAGTCCTCTGTTTATCGTTATTGGAACCCTCGCTTTCTTACGTAAGTGGCCAAATCGAATTGATATTATCTCATTCGGAATTGCTTTAATTGGCGTTTTCCTTTCTATTACGAAAGGCAATATCCATACTTTAACAATTCCTTTTAATTCATTAATCTGGGGAATCTTATCCGGTGTAACAGCTGCTTTCTACGTTGTACTACCAAGACCAATCGTTAATGAAAAATCACCAATTTTCGTTTTAGGTTGGGGCATGTTCATCAGTGGTTTACTCTTCAATATCCACCGACCATTCTGGCAAGCACCGCCGCGTTTAAATGCTTCCGGTATTATCGCAATTTTAGCCGTTATTTTGATTGGAACTGTATTCGCATATCTTTGCTTGTTACACAGTTTAAACTTTGCACCATCAACCGTAATCAGTATCGTTGATGCCGTACAACCTGTAATTACATTTATTCTAAGTATCATCTTCTTCCATGCCCGCTTTAGTTGGGTAGAAATGAGTGGTGCAATTCTAGTTATCCTAGCAATCTACATCTTGCAACGTTATCAGGAAACAGAAAATGACGCCTTAGCATAGCAAAAAGCCGTTTAACCATCCCATCCATAAGGGACTGTTAAACGGCTTTTTAATTACGATGCGCTATATTTTACTTAGCTTAATCCTACTCACAGAGGGTTCTTCATAGGCCACGTAAACATCCTGAGTAACACTAAGTATCTCATTAGCTGATAGCTGCAGGTTAATCACTACTCTCTCTTGGAAAAAACTGATGGTAACAAAAAAGGTTAAACCTTTCGGCCCAACCTTTTTATATTTGCGCGGCAACGTCCTATCCTCGCAGGTAGTTTCCCACCAACTACTATTGGCGCTAAGAAGCTTAACTTCTGTGTTCGACATGGGAACAGGTGTATCCTTCTTGCTATCGCCACCACACTATTTTGTGCTTGCGCACTGAGAAGAAC
>NZ_JBJKTM010000003.1:0-133781 GCF_046580785.1 Latilactobacillus sp. VITA-14 | reverse complement strand
GTTCTTCTCAGTGCGCAAGCACAAAATAGTGTGGTGGCGATAGCAAGAAGGATACACCTGTTCCCATGTCGAACACAGAAGTTAAGCTTCTTAGCGCCGATAGTAGTTGGTGGGAAACTACCTGCGAGGATAGGACGTTGCCGCGCAAATATAAAAAGGTTGAGCCGAAAGGTTCAACCTTTTTTGTAGTAATTAAATAATAAGTTGGGAGAAATCTGCATGATTCAAACCGTAACAGAACAGAACATCGCAAGCTTTGTTCAAACACAACCGTTAGTGATTTTAGACTTTTGGGCGGATTGGTGTGCACCTTGTCGGATTATGACACCGATGATTACTGAACTACATGAACAATTAGCTGATCAGTTTGGCTTAGGAACCGTTGATGTAGAGGATCAAGCAGCGTTAGCTGAACAATATGCGATTCAATCCGTTCCAACCCTATTAATCTTCAAAAATGGTCAGGCGACAGAAAAGGTAACTGGCGCTTTTCCAAAAGAGAAGTTAAAAAGATACTTAGATAAGAAAATCGCTGAAATGTAATCAGCGCATTAATAGTAGCCCGCAACTTTCATTGGAGAGTTGCGGGTCTTTTTTGATAAGTAGAAATAAAATAACCCCCTTAGCTATTGTCTAAGGGGGAGATGATTATTGACGAACCATGTGGATAACACGTTGATAAAGGATTAATGCGCCAATCTCACAAAGTAAAATCAAAACAGCTAATGGAAGATAGGTATAACTGCCCATCACGCCAACTAATGGGGAAAGAAAAATGCCGAAAACATACATGCCAAGTCCAAGCACTGAAGAAGCAATCCCTGCATGTTGTCCTTGGCGTTGTAAGGCCAGTGAGGTGACAACGGCATTAATTAGACCAAGTGTTGCGACCACTAGGAATAAACCAATTAAAGCTAACCAGAGACGATTAGAGCCAAAGCCACTAATTAAGACGCAGATGGCACCGATTAAACCACCAATTAAGCCGATTTTTAATTGTTGTAATTCATCAAACCAATGGATTAAAATGGTGGACATTTCAGCCATTAAGATAATCCCAATCCCATTGATTCCGTAGATTAGACTGAAAGTTGATTTAGAAAGACTAAAGACATTTTGAAGCATGAAACTGGAACCTGAAATATAACAGAACATTGCCCCATAAACGAGGCCTTGAATTAAAACAAATAGGATGAATGGGCGATCTTTAAAAATGGCTTGAATACCAAGGCGCGATTGTTGTGCCGATTGCGCGCTTGTGGATACTGTGTGTGTTTCTTTGAATCCCAAAATGATGCCTAACAATAGAAGAAGGCCAACAATCCCTAAAAAGCCGAAAATGCCTTCCCAAGAGGTGAAACGGAGCAAAGCACTTCCTATTAATGGTGAAATGATGGGGAAGATACCGTTGATTGCCATGAGTAAGGCAATGAATTTTGTCAATTGTTTACCGTCAAATAAATCTTTAGCGACTGCTCGAGTAACGACCTGTCCTGCAGAGCTCGCTAACCCTTGAATAAACCGTAAAAGGAAGAATAGCCAAATATTGTGGGTGACTAACGATAATAGACACGCTGTAAAAGCAAGGGCGGTTCCGATTACGAGTGGCTTTTTACGGCCAACACGATCGCTCCAGGCACCCATGAAGATGGGGCCAATCGCAAGTCCAGCCAAACACATGGTTAGACTCAGTTGAATCATGGAAGCAGATGAATGAAAATCAGCTTCCATAATCGGAAATGCTGGTAGATACATATCCACTAGTAGGGGTCCATAAGCACTCAGTGAACCAAGTAAAACAGATAACCATAGTGTTCTTTTTTTTGTTAAAACCATGTTAATAAACCCTCCTAAATAAAAAAGTGTAAAAAAATAGCCCGTTGAAAACGTAGCTAGCGCCGAACGAATTTAATTAATTACTATTCATGTTGCTTCTTAGTTACACTAACATAAGAAGTCGGGTTTGTGGCGATATATGAGCAATTTTTAATATGTAAATGGTTTCTATTTCAGTTTAAACAAGTTATGATGGAGACAATGAAAAAGTTGTCGAATGAGGTTTTGCCATGAAAATTGCCCAAAAAAATAAAATATTAGAAACCTGCCTAATTGCGGGACGGATTATGATTGAAAGTGGTTCTGAAATGTACCGGGTTGAAGATACAATGAACCGGATTGCTTATAATGCAGGCATTCAAAAGAGTGTTGTGTTTACGACACCGACCGGTTTATTTATCGGAATTGAGAATCAACCTTATGTGCAACTAGGCGCTGTTGCGGTGCGGACGATTAACCTTGAAAAAGTTGAAAATGTGAATACTGCTTCACGGCAATTTGCGACTAAGGAAATTACGTTGGATCAGTTAATGTTACGGTTAAAACAAATTGATCAGGATACAGCTCATTTTCCGTTGTGGTTACAAATTACAGCTGCAGCAGTTATTTCAGCGTTTTTGATGATTATTTTTTCTGGTGAATATGATTGGTTAGATATCATACCGTCAGCGGTAGCCGGTGCTTTAGGCTATGCCGCCTTTGCGGCGGTCAATCGGGTCACAACGATTCGCTTTATCGGTGAATTTTTAAGTGCGACAGTGATTGGGATAGTCGCCTATCTATTAACTAGGCGGCACTTAGGAGTCGATATCGATAATATTATCATTGGGGCTGTAATGCCATTGGTACCTGGTGTAGCGATTACCAACTCGATTCGAGATTTACTAGCAGGGCATTTATTATCTGGTATGGTACGTGGGATGGAGGCCATCCTGAGTGCCTTTGCAATTGGAACGGGGATTGCGCTCGTATTTAGATTCTTTATGTAAAGAGAGGTTCATCAGATGCCATATTGGGTTCAGTTTATTATTCAAGCGTTATTTAGTTATATTTCAACGGTTGCGTTTGGAATTTGTATTAATTTACCAAGACGCGCATTATTATGGTGTGGCTTTGCCGGTATGGCAGGGTGGCAGGTCTATTGGATGCTCTTTAACTTTGGTAGCGGGCGGATGCTTGCTAATTTGTTGGGTGCGTTAGCTGTTGGGATTTGTGGCAATATTATGGCCCGTTATAAGCGGATGCCGGTGATTATCTTTAATATTCCAGGGTTAGTGCCCTTAGTGCCCGGCGGAACTGCGTATCGTGCGATTCGAAACCTCGTGCTAGGCAACTTAAATGAAGCTTCGACACAAGGTGTTGCAGTGATCATGATTGCTGGTGCGATTGCCGTTGGCTTTATGTTAGCGCAAATTTTAGCCGATATAACACGAAAACGAGCGATTACGCCGAAATGGGTATCGCGTCACTAAAAAGTATGCTATAATAAGTTCATGCGATGAGTCGAGTAAGTCTCGGTAGGCAACTATTCTGCGAAGGCAGCTAGGAGACCCAAAGATACAGGATACCACGGTTATTCATTTAACCACTTGCCGTATTGCAAGGGTGTTTTCGCCCGCTGTGTTGTGGAGCACAAGGTGTTTATTCTTCGGAATACTGTGAAAAAAGCCCCTTCGGTCAGGAAGGAGCTTTTTTTGTGCGTTCATTTTCTTGCATGACAGCGTTACTGATGGTGCGATGGTCGACTAATTCACCAATCCGTTTTAGATGTTTTAGATGTGCATCGTAGTGTTCCGAAAAAACGAGCGCGTATAAAAACATTTAATAGGAAGATGATGGAGGTATTAATGGTAAAGTTGCCAATTTTCGAGTAGAGTTTTTCACGGGTTGTAATCGGTAAAAGCAAGTGCATTCTTGCGAAAGTCGATTTTCACCGATACTGGTAATCGCAATCGTCGGGATATTGCGGGTGCGTAAAATAGTGTTAAGTGCTAGTAAGTTGGGATTCTCGCCAGAATAGGAAATTAAAATCGCGCAAGCATCCGGACTAAGATTATAGGCATCGTAGTTTTCCTCGCCACGAACCGCAGATAGCGTAACGTTTTTTTGAATACGATTCATTTTGAGGGCAAAATCTTGCGCGATGAGTAAGTTTGAGTTTTGGGAGAAGATTTGAATATGATTTGCCTTGAGGAGCAATGATTTAGCTTGACTCAGATGGTTGTGGTCGAGTAAAAAGAAGATATCATCAATCGTCATTTTGTCCAAGACCGCCATTTTCTTACAAATGGTCATCAAACTATCCGTACTCGAAAAGGGCAGATTGGGATCGATACGCGTAAAATGTTTATTGAGGTAGCGCCACTCTTCTAGATAGTGTTTCTTAAAAGATTTCCAACCGTCAAAATGGAGTTTTTTGGCAATGCGGACCAGACTGGACGGTTGCGTATAGGTTTGAGCAGCAATTTCTTGGATGGAAAGCTGATCGAGTGCTTCTGGAGCCGTTAACAAGTAATCCACAACCACGGTTTCAGCGGGGGAAAACGCGAATGTCTCTAGTTTTTCTTTAATTAACATGTAACCGCCTCCTTTTTCAAAAGATTAGCGATATTTGTAAAATAAGTCAATCGATACCCTAGTGATTTGTAAATTAAATTCGCGTTTAGGCCATTAATATCGGCAGTTTATGCGAACTCACTTTTAAACGAGGGCATAAAGGTGGGGCTTGCGGTTTGCGTTAGGTATGCTTAATTTGTAAACAAATCAAAGGAGGCATTCAGATGACACGGAAAGTAAAAATTGCAACGATTGGTGGCGATAGTAGTTACACGCCAGAATTGATGGAAGGGTTTATTAAGCGCTATGCGGAATTACCAATTGGTGAAATCTGGTTAGTAGATGTTGAAGCAGGCGATTGTCGGAAAAATGGCGCTAGTGGGATGTTTAAAGCATTTCGAACCATTCCCGTTATTTTAGAAATTGTTGCAGATATGAAGCGCCTCTGTCCTGACGCATGGTTAATTAATTTTACTAACCCAAGTGGCATGGTTACCGAGGCAGTTTTAAGCTACGGTCAATGGGAAAAGGTGATTGGTTTGTGTAATGTGCCGGTCGTCGCTAAGATGGGAGAGGCTGAAACGTTAGGTGTGCCACAGACGGATTTAATCTATAAATTTGCAGGGGTTAATCACTTTCACTGGCATAAAGTAGCTGATAAAAAAGGTCAAGATTTAACGCCGCAATTGATTGATAAATTATATGAAGAAAATAGCGGGTTACCGAAAAATATTTTTGATGTTCCTTTCTATCGGGAACAGTTACAGCAAATGAACATGATCCCGTGTGGCTATCATCGTTATTACTATCGTGCTGAAGAAATGTTAAAGCATGGTTTAACGGAATATGCGACTGAAGGTACGCATGCGCAGCAGGTGAAAGTCATTGAACACGAATTGTTCGAGTTGTATAAAGACCCTGATTTAGATTACAAACCTAAACAACTTGAACAACGCGGGGGGGCTTATTATTCAGATGCAGCCTGTGAAACGATTGCGTCGATCTATGCGAATAAGAATACAGAAATTGTGGTTTCAACGCGAAATAACGGGGCAGTCCCTGATTTGCCAGCGGATTGTGCGGTTGAAGTGACGGCCTATGTTGGTGGGGCTGGTGCGCGAAATGTTGCGTTTGGACCATTGCCAACAGCAGAACGTGGTTGGTTACAGATGATGAAATCAATGGAATTGTTAACCATTGAAGCTGCGATAACGGGTGATTATGGCACAGCTTTACAAGCCTTTATTAGCAATCCATTGGTGCCATCCGGTGAAACCGCAACGCGCGTCATGCATGAACTACTGATTGCGCATAAGGCTTACTTACCTCAGTTTGCAGACACTATTGCACGGTTGGAAAAAGAAGGCATAACGATTAAGGATGAAGTGGTTCGAAAGATGTAGTGATCATCCAAAAAAGGATTGGCGAGCAGCGAATCCTTTTTTTAATCCCTTAAAAGGCGCTATAATCTGTAAAGATTGATAGAATGGTAGCAAGGGGTGGTTAGTAAATGTTTGAACTTGAAAAAATCCAGCAGTTGAATACATTGGAGCTATCAGTTTTAAAGTATGTTTTAAATCATCGCGCACAGGTCGAAAAAATGACGATTCGTCAGTTGGCGACCCAAGCGCATGTATCGACGTCAACAATCTCGCGGTTTTGTGAGAAGCTAGGGTCGAGGGGTTTTCGGAATTCAAGTATATGCTAAAGCAAGAGCGGTTGGCGCAAAAAAAGACATCGATGCCTGAATATGATGTCATGTTGCCAATTACCGAGTTTTTGGATAAAACGAATAATGAAACGTTCAGACAGCTTTTATCACAAACAACGGCATTAATTTTAGAGGCACAAGCTGTCTTTTTCTTTGGGATCGGCACTAGTGGTGCACTGGCTCAGTATGGTTCGCGTTATCTTGCCAACGCTGGTATTTTCTCGCTGAGCATCAATGATCCATTTACACCGGTGGGGATGCGAGAAACAGTCGTGGCGGATACCTTATTAGTGGGGCTCTCGGTGTCGGGGGAAACAACTGAAATGCTGGCACAAGTTGAGCAATATCAAGCAGGAAAAGGCAAAGTATTGGCAATTACCAACAGTACGCATTCGACTTTAGCGCGGTTAGCGGACGTTGTGATTCCGTATTATATGCCTGAAGAAAAGAATGGTTCCTTGAATAATACGACGCAGATACCGGTGGTTTATATTCTAGAGTTGCTAGCACATCGGGTTGCTTGCGTTCAGTAAGTGTTGTTTGAAACATGTTTTTTTTAAGAAACAAATACCAATCAGTGGGGCATGTGTTTATCACCGTTAAAGGACTAGTCGCCCAGATGGCAAAGTGCCATACTGCAATTATGAAAGCGCATTCTGAGGCGGTGATGTTGATCAATCGCCGTGATTAAATAGCGAAGGGAAGTTAAACACATGAATACTTGGATTAATACTAAATTAATGCCACCTATTATGAAGTTTGTTGCGACGCGGCCGATTACAGCGTTGAAAAATGGGATGCTATACGTGATGCCATTTACAATCGTTGGATCGATTTTCTTAGTTTTAGCCAACTTGCCTGTTAAGAGTTGGGCCGATTGGATGGTTTCAACTGGTTTGACCCCATATTGGAACGTTGCCTATAACGCATCGTTTGCAATTATGGCGTTAATCGCCGTTGCGGGGATTGCTTATTCTTGGGTTCAGGATGAAGGTTTTGATCCGTTTCCAGCCTCATTACTTGCTATTGTTTGTTTCTTATTAGTGACGCGCCCAAGCACTGCCATTGTTTCGGCATCCGGTAAGATTGTTGTCTCTGTTAAAATGATGAGTCAACAAACCGGGTTTATTGATCGGACTTGGCTTGGTGGACAAGGGATGATTACTACCATTATTGTCGGTTTACTAGTCGGTTGGATTTACTCAGCTTTCTTAAAACATGATATTCGGATTAAATTACCAGAACAAGTGCCTGCGAACGTTGCAGGTTCCTTTACCGCTTTGATTCCAGCTGTTGTTTTAATTAGTGGCTCACTCTTGGTTTATATCTTCTTCGACAAGGTTGCAAACTCAACCTTAACAGAATCAATTTACAATACCATTCAAGCACCACTTCAAGGAATTACCGATTCATTTGGTGGCATGTTAGCCATTTCTTTCTTAGTACCATTCTTGTGGTTCTTCGGGGTGCATGGTTCAACAATTGTTGGTGGGATTATGGGGCCTTTATTGCAAGCCAACTCACTGGCTAACCAAAAAATCTTGGGTTCAGGCAAAGCATTAACGTTAGCTAACGGTTACATTGTGACGCAACAATTACTTGATCAATTTATGACAGTTACCGGTGCTGGGATGACAATTGGGATTGTTGTTTACATGGCATTCTTTGCCAAATCAGCACAATTCAAAGATTTAGGGAAATTATCATTAGCACCAGCGGTCTTTAATATTAATGAACCGATTTTATTTGCTACACCAATCGTGATGAACCCGATTATGATGGTGCCATTCTTCGTGACACCAATGCTATCAGCAATCTTAACGTGGACTGCGATTCGGGTCGGTTTAATCCCAATGTTCCCCGGAACGTTGGTACCATGGACGACACCACCAATCATTTCTGGGTTATTAGTGGGTGGTTGGAAGACTGCATTGTGGCAATCCTTAATGTTATTAATGACGTTCTTTACGTACTTACCATTTATTCGGAAACAAGATCACTTGAACTATGCTTCAGAACAAGGTGCAACAACTAAATAGGGGGAAAGGTCAACATGGGACAACTTAGAAAAGATTTTTTATGGGGCGGCGCAGTGGCTGCTCATCAATTGGAAGGCGCTTGGCAAGCGGATGGCAAAGGGATTAGTGTTGCCGATGTGATGACTGCCGGGGATGTTAATCATCAACGGGGGATTACAGATGGTGTACAACCGGGGCACAATTATCCGAACCACGAAGGCATTGATTTCTATCATCGTTATCCAGAAGATATTAAGTTATTTGCCGAAATGGGGTTCAAGAGCTTTAGAACATCCATTGCATGGACGCGGATTCTTCCGAATGGGGATGAAGCACAACCCAACGAAGCCGGCCTTAAATTCTATGATGACCTATTTGACGAATGTCTCAAATATCATATTCAACCAGTTGTAACGCTCTCGCATTTTGAAATGCCATATCACTTGGTCACGGAATACGGTGGTTGGCGTAATCGCAAAGTCATCGACTTTTTCTTGAACTTTGCTGACGTACACTGTCATGGGCGCTATCCAGAATGGCTCTTACAATATCAAAAGAACCAACACTACGATTTGGACATTACCGCAGATGATTTGAAAGAATTGGCTGCAGGGACAGTTGATTACATCGGCTTCAGTTACTACATGTCATTTGCAACCAAGGACAAAGGTGAAACAACGCTTCATTATGATGAAGAATACGATTTAGTACCTAATCCATATGTCAAGGCATCGGAATGGGGCTGGCAAGTTGATCCAGTTGGCCTACGTTATGTAATGAATTGGTTCAATGATCACTATCACTTACCAGAATTTATCGTGGAAAATGGGTTTGGTGCTGTTGATCACGTTGAAGCAGACGGCCAAATTCACGATCCTTATCGGATTGATTATTTACGCGACCACATTGTTCAGATGAAAAAAGCCGTGGAAGATGACGGTGTTGATTTGATGGGCTATACTTCATGGGGCTGTATTGATTTAGTTTCAGCAGGCACCGGACAAATGTCGAAGCGGTATGGGTTTATCTATGTTGATAAAAATGACGACGTAACGGGGACGTTGGCTCGTTCTAAGAAAGACTCTTTCTATTGGTTCCAAAAGGTAATCGCCACCAATGGGGATGACCTAGCATAATCATGAATAGTGGCGCAGGCAAATTGATTTTGTCTGCGCTTTTTTGTTGAAAGAAGCCCATGCATTATTAATAACCCATTTTTCTGAAATAAAACTGTTATTTTATCGTGAATTAACACTAGGCAATTACCATTATGAAATAAATTATGAGAATTAGGGCCTATCTAATGCAAAAATAATCACTATCGTTTACAATAAGTAAGTATTAAAAATGGAATGGGGTAAAGAAATGACAATTACATATGTCGTCATCAACATCGTGATCATGCTCATCATGTTACTTGTTTTAAACAAGATGGCCCGGATTCACGTTAAGTTTAGTCGCCGCGTTTTCACGGCATTGGGGGTCGGGATTTTATTCGGTGCACTCTTACAGATTATCTTCAAAGCAGATTCAACGGTTGTCAAACAAACAGCTGATTGGATCGGCATTGTCGGCAACGGTTATGTCTCGTTCTTAAAGATGATCGTTATGCCGTTAGTCATGGTTTCGATTATTCAAGCCATTACGAACTTGGAATCATCTAAGGGCTTAGGGAAGATGGCCGGCATGGTCATTGGAATCTTAATCTTTACAACCTTAATCGCAGCCACAGTTGGTTCAGTGACAGCGGATGTTTTCGGCTTAAATGCGAGTGATATTCAATCAGGCCAAGTCGAAAAGGCCCGCTCGAAAGAATTACAAACGAAGCTAGGCGATGTACAGGAACAAACTGTTCCTGAAAAAATCGTTAGCTTCATTCCTGAAAATCCATTCATGGATATGACGGGTTCACGACCTACATCAACATTAGCTGTTGTGATTTTCTCAGCTTTCTTAGGGGTGGCAGCATTACAATTACGGCGTAAAAAGCCGGAACAAGCAGAAATGTTTAATAAAATCGTTAACGCCTTGTACGCGGTTATCATGCGCATGGTAACCTTAATTTTACGGATGACACCTTATGGGGTGTTAGCCTTAATGACAACGACCGTAGCACAAACTAATGTTAAAGGAATTCTCAGTCTAGGCGAGTTCGTGATTGCCTCTTACGTGGCATTAATCATCATGTTCTTGATTCACTTCCTATTAATTACGTTCACGGGGTTAAATCCAATCAACTACATTAAAAAAGTGATTCCAACGTTAATCTTTGCGTTCACGTCACGGACGAGTGCGGGTTCAATTCCAATGAACATTGAAACCCAAACGAAACGTTTAGGGGTTGAAGATGGGATTGCTAATTTATCGGCTTCATTTGGGGCTTCAATCGGTCAAAACGGCTGTGCGGGTGTTTATCCAGCAATGTTAGCTGTGATGATTGCACCAACTGTTGGGATTAATCCTTGGAGCATCGGTTTCTTGGTTAAATTAATCTTGATTGTTGCAATCAGTTCCTTTGGGGTTGCTGGTGTCGGTGGTGGCGCAACATTTGCCGCTTTAATCGTGCTTTCTTCAATGAACTTACCAGTCGGGTTAGCCGGACTATTAATCTCAGTTGAACCATTAATCGATATGGGTCGGACAGCCTTGAACGTTGATGGCTCAATGACTGCTGGGGTCTTAACGGCTCACTTATTAGGTAAATTGGATAAGAACAAGTTTAATGATATGAGTTTGACGGAAGATTCAGACGAAATGGCTTAATTTCAAAAAATGGAGGGTTTAGTGATGCGAACGATTATTATCGGTGCCACGGCTGCCGGAACAAGTGCAGCTGCGAAAGCAAAAAGAACGAATCCAGATTTAGACATTACGTTATACGAAAAACGGGACTATGTGTCCTTTGGGGCTTGTGGCTTACCTTATTTTGTTGGCGAGCACTTTGAAGATCCCAACCAAATGATTGCCCGGACATCTGAAAAATTTGCTCAACAAGGTATTGATATTGCGCTTGAACACGAAGTACTATCAGTTGACTTTGATGCGCAAACAATCGTGGTTCGGGATTTGAAAACCAATCAAGATCGCACAGAATCTTATGATCAATTAATGTTAGCAACGGGAGCCACAGCTGTGATGCCACCGATTAAAAATGTTGATCTCAAAAACGTCTATCATCTACGGACGATGGCAGATGGACAAGCCTTACGTGAATTAGGACAAGACCCAAAGGTTCAATCTGTAACGGTGATTGGTGCGGGCTTTATCGGGTTAGAAATTGCCGAAGAGTTCCATCAATTAGGGAAGCAAGTCCGGGTCATTCAACTAGAAGACCGAATTTTACCGCTGGCTTTTGATCCAGAACTAACGGACATGTTCGCGGATGACTTACGTGATAACGGCATTGAATTACACTTATCAGAAGCTGTTCAAGCCTTAGAAGGAACTGTTCAGGTGACTGGCATTGTGACTGATAAGGGGCAGTATGCGACAGACTTAGTGATTGTAGCAGCTGGGATTCGGCCTAATACGCAATTCATCACGGATGATCGATTGAAGAAGTTGCCAAATGGTGCGATTATTGTCGATCAAGCAGGGCGGACATCGATTGAAAATGTCTATGCCGCTGGCGATAATGCAACGGTCATTAACAGCGTGACGAACCAACCGATGTATTCAGCACTTGCCACTGGTGCCAATAAATTAGGCCGAATTGTCGGCACGAATTTAGGCGGGCAAGCCGCTCAATTACCAGGGATGTTGAATTCAGCCGGTGTGAAATTAATCACGCTAGAAGCGGGCCGAACAGGTTTGACTGAAAAAGAAGCGGCAGAGGCTGGTATTGATTTCAGTACTGTTTTAATCCACGACAAGAACCAAACGAATTATTATCCAGGCCAATCAGATTTAACGATTAAATTGATTTACACCAAAGCAGAGCATATCTTAATTGGTGGCCAGGTGGTTGGTCAAAAAGACGCAGTGTTGCGCGTTGATGTACTCGCAACTGCGATCCAAGCGAAGATGACAACTGAACAACTCGGGTTACTCGACCTTGTTTATGCACCACCGTTTGCAAGAACGTGGGATGCACTGAATGTGGCCGGCAATGTTGCCCATTAATTAAAAAAAAGTGACACCGCACAAACCGTGTAGTGGCGCTTTTTTTGTTGCATGCTTAAACAGTTGTTCATAGTGTTTACTTGAATGTTTACTCGGGTCTGTGCTAAAATTGCATTTAGAAATTAAATTTTTGCAAAGTTAGTTATGAATTAATTACGATGATTAAGAAAACACAAATAAAAAATTTATCGACAGGAGACAGTTTAATGAACAACACAAAGAGTTTGATTGCATTGAGTTCGGGAATTTTAGGGGCAGCTGGGATCGGTTTATTGAGTGCAGGGCAAGTACAAGCAGCAACGACAGCAACCGTCAACTACGCAGATGGTGCAACAACTGTTTGGACAAGTCCAACAACTGGTCAAACTGCTAAACGATACATCTTTAAGGGCCAATCAGTAAATCTTTTAGCATCACAAAAGATTGGCGCTGAAACATGGTACCGAATTGGAAACGGTGAATGGGTACCTGAACGTTACTTAACAACCAGTGACGCTACACCAGCTGAAACAACACCAGCAACAGAAGCACCTGCTGCTCAAAAGACAGCTCGGATTGCCTATGCCGGTGGCGCAACAACTGTTTGGTCAACAGCAACTTATACAGCCCCAACAGGCCAATACTTAGGTTATGGTCAAACCGTCAACGTTGTGAAAACAGAAACTGTTTCTGGCGAAGAATGGTATCAACTTGAAAATGGCGGCTGGGTACCAGCTCGCTTTACAGGTGATGGTAAGATTGAAGCCACACCAGCGCTCGTTGCACAACCGGTAGCACCAGCACAACCTGCAACAACAACTCCTGTTGAAACACCAGCTGCGCCAACACCCGCGCAAACAGAAAGGACGCCTACAACACCAGCACCTGTCGCAGAAAGTGAATCAACACCAGTTGAAACGCCTGCCACACTAGAAAGTACACCAGCTGTAGCAGAAAGTAGTGCGCCTGCTCAAGCAGAAAGTATAACTCAAACACAACAACCAGCTACTCAAGAATCATCAGCTCCTGTCCAAGAAACTGCACCAGTTGAAACAACACCAGCCCCAACTCAAAAGGCACCAGTTGTAACGACACCAACACCAGCCCCAACGGCACCTGCAGCAACGACTGGTAATGCGCAAGCTGTTATTAATTTAGCGATGGCTCAAATTGGTAAACCTTACGTTTGGGATGCCCATGGTCCAAGTAGTTTTGACTGTTCTGGATTAATGGACTATGTCTTCAGAAATGCTGCTGGTAAGAGTATCGGTGGTTGGACAGTCCCTCAAGAAAGTGCCGGTTATGCTGTTTCATTAAGCAACTTGCAACCTGGCGATTTATTATTCTGGGGTTCACAAGGTAGCTCATACCACGTTGCGCTATACATTGGTGGCGGACAATATATTCATGCCCCACACCCTGGCGAAAACGTTAAGATCGGTTCAATGCAATACTATGCACCAAGTTTTGCACGCCGTGTCTTTTAATGATTGCAATTAAGCAAACATCTCACCTAGGTGGGATGTTTTTTGTATTTTAGCCCTAAATAAGCTATGATATGTAGAGATTTAAAAAAGGACTGACGAGATGAAGATAGAAGTACAAGCATTTATCAATCAAATTCAAGATCAAACATATTTAACGGATGAATACGAGCTCCCCACGCCAGATCCTTTTGTGGCGGACGGTATTTTGGCACAGTTAAAACCCGCTATTGATAAAGCCATTGAAAAACAAGCTTTGGCCTCTTTTTCGGTGCTGACAGAATATGCTGGCGAACCCGTTAAGGTGACATTGGAAACGGGGATTGTGAATCTACCATTACAATACATTAAAAAAGTAAATCAATTTTTTGAACTCGACGACCAAGCAGAGGTGAATCTTTATTTATATGTGACATCGCCACTCATTAATCGCTCGAACATGCGGATTGACTTAATTGGGACGGTAGCTTCGTTTGAAGAATCGGCAGCTGCTAATTGGACGAAGATTGCCGACTTGCTAACAAAGGACTTGGAAGCCGTCGTAATCGGTTCACAGGCGCCTAAAGAAGAACCAGTCGAAAAGAAGGCGCCCGCTAAGAAGAAAGCCGCACCTAAGAAAATGGCAACGACTAAGAAAAAAGCGCCTGCCAAGAAGACAACAGCTAAAAAGACAGCTACCCAAAAAACAACGACTAAGAAAACAACCACCAAAAAAAAGACTACGAAAAAAAAGACTACGAAAAAAGCAGACTAATTTAGTCTGCTTTTTTGATGGCGTCTATTAAAGGCAAGTCGCCGTTAACAAACGAGAATTTCTTGTGGATTGTTTCGGTCGGATGTTCTAAGACGGTGCAAATCATCGCAGCGACATCAGCACGTGCAACTTGTCCACCAGATGGTTGCATTGTCACTAGGCCGGTAGCTTCGTCGTTTGTAAGTGTCCCAGGACGCAAGATGGTCCAATCTAAACCAGAGAATTCAAGCCAGTGATCGGCATAGTATTTTGCAGCGTAGTACGGTTTAATACTTTCAGGCCATTTAGTTCGATCCTCAACAAAAAGTGCACTGACCATGACGTAGCGACTAACTTCAGCAATCTTAGCTGCTGCCATACTCTTAACGGCGCCATCGAGATCAACCAACAGTGTTTGATCATCGCCTGTTTTACCGCCAGAACCAGCTGTAAAGACAATCGCATCATGATCGGCAAATAGTGGTGCTAAAGCCTTAGGTTGTTTGGTTAAATCGAATAAGACAGGCATGGCCCCTAGTTGTGCAAGTTCATCCGCCTGTTGTTCGACACGAATGCCGGCTGTAACGGTGTGACCGGCAGCAACGAGTTGGCTAATTAGGAGCTGGCCAACGTTACCATGGGCGCCAATAACAAAAATCCGCATAGTAAAACCTCCAATATAAATGTGTGTGCTGTCCATTATAGTAGTTATTGAACAGTGACGCAAAGATAGTGGATTTAAAAACCTGTGTTGTAGTACAATAAAATTCGGCACCTTGCGAAAAAATGAGTGTGCTTTAGGGTATATAATCTTGAAAGTGGCTGATGGCAACCTTTAAATAGGCAAAGCTAATTATGGGATTCGTTTTAGAAATAAATCTAAGAATCCTCTCATTTTTTCACAAAGTTGCTTATTAGAATATCATGAAGCTGTGTTTGTTTTGTGTTATGGTACAGATATAGAGATTGTGATTTATTGGATAAGTAGTCCTATTTGTTAATGCTATCTCAGAAAGTAGGAGGAGAACATGACAAATCAATATCGGAGCGTTTTTGATATCATTGGACCGATTATGATTGGTCCTTCAAGTTCACATACTGCTGGCGCAGTTGCCATTGGACATGTTGCTAATCGTCTTTTTCATGCACCGATTAACAAAGTTATTGTGCGTTACTACGAATCTTTTGCACAAACCCACCAAGGGCATGGTACCGATTATGCAATTATTAGTGGCGTGCTAGGATTCGATCCGGCCGATCAAAGGGTACCAATGGCAGTTGATTTAGCGCGACGTCAAGGTATTGACGTTGTCTTCATTGAAGATCCAGGGAATAGTCCGGTGCACCATCCCAATACAGCGGAATTAACGTTAATCAATCGTGAGAAGGAACTAACGATTTGGGGCTGTTCAATTGGGGGCGGGACCATCGAAATCCGCCAAGTCAATTTGAATGGCATTGTGATTAAAACGGATGGCCCGTTACCATTGGTTTTTGTCGAATCGGAACAAGAAATCGGCGATGCTTTAGACCAGATATTTGAAGGCAACTATCGTGATAAGCGCATATCGGTTAAAGTGCCAGATCGGTTTTTGTATAAAATCGAACTGATTGATAAGCCGTACCCGGAACAGATTGAACAGGTCCGCGGAATGAGCCAAGACGTTATTGTGTTATAGAAAGTGGTGGGAAGATGTATACAACAATTCACGAATTAGTCGAGACAGCGCAAGAACGGCAACTACCAATCTCGGAATTGATTATCGAACAAGAGGTTGCGATGAGTCACACTAGTCGTGAGGTCATTTGGGCAACCATGGGGAAAAACTTGGATGTCATGATTGCGGCCGAAGAAAAAGGCGTGACCGGTGAAGGTGTTCAGTCTGCCACTGGGATTACAGGCGGTGAAGCGGTTCTGTTGAAGCGGTATCGGGAAAAGGGAAAGTCGTTATCAGGTGATGTGATGTTGACCGCTATGCAAAATGCGGTGGCTACCAATGAAGTCAATGCTTCAATGGGGATCATTTGTGCAACGCCAACTGCTGGTTCAGCAGGTACTTTACCCGGTGTTTTATCTGTTATTACTGAGCGCTTGGCGCTTGATCGGGATGCGCAGATTCGGTTCTTGTTTTGTGCGTCAGCCTTTGGGATGATTGTTGCCAATAAGGCGATGATTGCCGGGGCAACTGGAGGCTGCCAAGCCGAAGTGGGGAGTGCTGCCGCGATGGGCGCCGCCGCTGCAGTTGAAGCTGCTGGTGGCACACCACAACAATCGTCGGAAGCATTCGCGATGGCGATGTCTAATCTATTGGGATTGGTTTGTGATCCCGTTGCTGGATTAGTTGAGATACCATGTGTTAAACGAAACGTGATTGGGGCCGTCGATGCCTTGACCAGTGCTGATATGGCATTGGCAGGGCTAATCAGCAAGATTCCAGCTGATGAAGTGATTGGTGCCATGAAACGAATCGGTGAAGATATGCCATCTACATTACGTGAAACTGGTTTAGGTGGATTAGCTGCTACACCAATCGGGGTTGCATTGAAGATGCAAATCTTTGGTAAGGATAAGAGCCTTAAATAAAAGCGACTTTTAGGAGGAGCAATCATGCAAAAGAAACTTTCAAAATCCGCATACGGCGGTGTTTTAGGTGAGAAATATGTACCGTATGTCAATCAAGGCGATAAAAAGGTCGGCAACTTAGCGATTCTAATAATGGGGAGCATTTTAGCCATTATTTTTGCTGCTTCAACAGCTTATTCTGGGATGAAGGCCGGTTTAACCGTTGCAGCCGGGATTCCAGGTTCAATTATTGGGTCTGGGTTAGTCGGCGCCTTTGCCAAATCAAAAGGGATTTTAGGCAAGAATATTATGCAAGGGATGTCCAGTGGTGGTGAATCAATCGCCAGTGGGATGATTTATGTTTTACCAGCTATTATTTTAATTGGTGGCCACATCAACTTCATTCAAGGGGTCATCGTTGGGGTGCTCGCAATTCTTTTTTCAATGGGGACAGCCTCATTAGTGCACAACTACTTAATGGTTGAAGAACATGGTAAGTTGGTTTATCCAGAAGCCATGGCGATTTCAGAAACCTTAGTTGCGTCAGATACTGGTGGCGATTCGCTTAAATACATGGGCGTTGGCTTTGGTATCGGTGGGGTTATTACGATGCTAACTTCATCAGTGTTTGGTGTCGTCAACAACATGATTAGCTACGTTGGTTCATCATTTTATAAATGGAAATTGGACGTTGAAGTGAATCCATTACTTGCAGGAATTGGTTTTATCGTTGGATTAGAAGTGTCATTAACAATGTTTGCGGGTGCGATTTTATCTAACTTTGCGATTGCACCGTTAATCGGTTATTTCACAGATATGGCGGGCAACAGTGCGCATGTTTGGAATAACACGAGTTTAGCCGTGAATCAAATGGCCGTTAACGATTTATCAAGTTCATACGTTAAATACATTGGTGCCGGAATGATGCTTTGTGGTGGTTTAATCGGTGCGATTAAATTAATCCCAACTATCGTGACATCAATCAAGAAAACACTAGCTGCTAAAAACGTAGCAGGCGAAGAAAAGAATACACTTGGTATGATTGCCATTGTTGTTGGTGGTGTTGGGATCTTCGTTATTGGTATTATCATTGCGCAAAACTTCTTAATGGGGATTGTTGGTGCATTACTAGCAGCCATCTTAAGTTTACTCTTTGTCATTGTTTCAGCCCGGGTTGCTGGGACGATTGGTTGTTCTAACTTGCCTGTATCAGGGATGACAATTGCGTCATTAGTGATTATGACGGTAGTCTTCGTATTATTTGGTTGGACGGACAATAACCATACGCAAATCTTATTGATGTTTGGGACATTCGTTGTGACCGCCGTTGCTGTTGGTGGTGGCTACATGCAATCTCAAAAAGTAACATATGTCATTGGTGGTTCAAAATCTGAAATGATGAAATATTTCATGATTGCCGGGATTGTCGGCGTAATCGTAACTGTCGGCATAATCAGCATCTTATCACCACAATTCGTTACAGATAGTGCAACACCAGCCTTTGGGTTACCACAAGCGAACTTAATTGCTACATTAACATCTGGGATTATGACGGGTAAATTACCATGGATCATGATTATCGTTGGGGTTGTGATGGCATTAGCTTTCTACTTTTTAGATTTACCAATCATGACCGTTGCAATTGGTTTTTACTTACCAATTTCAACCACTTCAATCATCTTGATCGGTGCTTTGATTAAAGTCTTTATTGAAAAAGTAACGCGTGATGAAGCGATTAAGAATAATCGGGTTCAAAGTAGGATTAGTTTATCATCCGGTTTAATTGCTGGTGGTTCAATTATTGGTTTAATCGGGATTATTCTCCACGTAACCGGTGTGTTAAAAGATCGCGTGATTACTGGTTTTGCGAATACCAATGTAATGGGGATTATCTTATTGGTTGTCATGGTTGTTTCGATTACTGTGCCACTTATGATGATTCATAAAGGAGGGGCAACAGAAGATGGGACGACAGAAAGCGGAGATTGATTTAGAACAACTCATCTATGAAAAAAATCCGCAAGTTCAGTTTAAGTTACAAGCTGGCCAGGTCACCATTATTCGGCCGCAGAATCACTGGATTCAACGGACATTACGGCGTTTGCATGTGAAGATTCCGCTAGAAACACAGCTGGAACTTGATGATTATGGTAGTTTTGTCTTTAGGCATGTGAATGGAAAACGTAGTGTCCACCAGATTGGACAAGCACTGGCAGGACAGTATGATGAAGCCGGTGAATACCTGTATGAACGATTACTCGTGTATTTGAATCATCTAGAACACACAGAACATTTGATCCGGCGGGTAACCGACTAAGTTTTATTAATCAATTAGTGAATCACATTTTTAATAAAAAGGAGTTTTTCAAATGACAGACAGAATCGAATTATCAGCATGTACTTCAATGATGGTAGGGAAGAATGCGTCAATTGATGGCTCTACGATGATTTCGCGAAATGAGGATCGCTTCTATGCAATCCATCCTAAACGGTTCTTCGTACAACCAGCAGTTCATGATCGACATGAGACATATGTTTCAAAATATAACGGCTTAACCATGCCGTTACCGACGGACGGTTATCGTTACACATCAACCCCCAACGGCGATTTAAGTGATGGTTTAAATGAAGAAGACGGGATTAATGAAAAAAATGTCGCCCTCTCCGCAACTGAAAGTGTTTATGCCAACGAACGGGTATTAGCTTATGATCCGTTGGTCAAGCAAGGTTTAGCTGAAGATTCAATGTGTACGTTGGTTCTGCCATACATCGATTCTGCACGTCAAGGGGTTCAATTGATGGGGGATTTGATTGCTAAATACGGTTCAGCTGAAGGTAATGGCGTTCAATACAGTGATCAAAATGAAGTTTGGTATCAAGAAATTGTTACTGGGCATCACTGGGTTGCTGTTCGGATTCCGGATGATTGTTATGCAGTTGCCGCTAACCAAATTGCCATCGAAGATGTCGACTTTAATGATCCAGAAAATTACATGTGGTCAGAAGGTATTCAAGAATTCGTCAGTGAAAATCACTTGAATCCGAGTGAAGCTGAATGGAACTTCCGTAAGATTTTTGGGACGGATACTGAATTAGATCGTCACTATAACACACCACGGGTTTGGTATGCACAACGCTATTTGAACCCTGAAATCAAACAAGAACCTGAATCGAGTGACTTGCCTTTCATTCGCAAGGCTAACCGTAAAATAAGTGTGGAAGATGTTCAATATGTGTTAAAATCACATTATAACGAAACTATTTACGACCCACTTGGTAATGGGACAGAAGAACAAAAGACGATTTATCGGTCAATTTCACTTTCACGGACGCAAAACTCACATATCTGTCAGATTAGAAACAATGTGCCAGATGCTGTGCGTGGTGTTCAATGGTTAGGTTTTGGGGTACCAACATTCTGTCCACACGTACCATTCTTTACGAATGCGATGGATACGGATGAAAGTTATCGCGAACTACCAGCGAAGATGCAGTTGAAGAATGCTTACTGGTTATATGAAGCATTAGCAATGATTGTTGAATCACACTACGGGGCCTTTAAGAAAGCTGATATTGACTACCAAAAAGCATTATCAGAATGGGCAAGAACTAAGATTGCTACGGTGGATGCTGCTGTAAAGGCGGAAGCGAATGCCACTGATTTCTTAACCCAGCAAAATCATGAAATTGCTACACATTACCATGAAGCAACAACCGATTTGTTAGCGCAATTGGTGACAGAAGGAACGCAACTTTCTAAGTTGACCTTCGTCATGGATAAGAACCTATAGCCAAGTGCGCACTTTAATCATTTGTCACACTCTTCCAAGGGGGGAGTGTGGCTTTTTTAATCGATGGAGGTGCTACAGTGATTGTTTTAAAAGGAAATTCGAAAAAAATTATTATCGCGATGGTATACGGTTTTTTGGCGGCGGTGAGTGTTAATCTGTTCTTGATTCCGGCGAAGACGTATTCGAGTGGGGTCACGGGGATTGCCCAATTACTAACCTCGTTAGTCAGCTATATGGGCGGCTCATTAAGTGTTGCGATGTTGGTCTTTATTTTGAATGTGCCATTATTGATTCTGGCATGGTTCAAGATTAATCATCAGTACGCGATTTTTAGTATCGTCGCTGTTTTTACGAGTGTTCTTTTCTTGAAGATCATTCCAGTACCTGTTCACCCAATTGTCACCGAACGATTTGCAGGTGCCTTGTTCGGGGGTGCATTGATTGGTTTAGGGGTTGGCTTGTGTTTTAAAGCGGGTTTTTCAACTGGTGGCACGGACGTCATTGTGACGTTAGTTGGGCGCTTAACTGGCAAACGGGTTGGTGTTGTGAATAATATCATCAACGGAATGATCATTCTTGCAGCGGGTATCTTCTTTGGTTGGGGTGCTGCCTTATACAGTATCGTCGAAATCTTTGTTTCAAGCTTGTTGATGGATTATATCTATATTCAACAACAAAAGGTGACTGTGACGATTTTTACCAAGCGACCTGAAGAATTGAAGAAGCGAATGCGTGACTTTATTCATGGTGCGACTGAATTAGATGGAACTGGTCTGTATACCAACCAAGAAACAACAGTGATCATGACAGTTGTTTCAAAATACGATCTAACGGAATTAAAACGGGTCGTTAAGGATGCCGATCCGAATGCCTTTGTTAATATTCAATCCACAATGAACTTGTGGGGTAAATTTGAAAACGTCGAATAATAGTAGCTATCCTCTGGAACTAAAAAACGGTCCTTTCAACAACGCTAAGTTGTGAAAGGGCCGTTTTTTTTATGTGGTTTGGCGAAGTTGACCGTCTTCGATACGCCAAACGTGATCGACGAGATCTAAAACCCGTTCGTCATGTGTTACCATGACAGCTGCGCGTTTTTGTTCATGAACTGCATCGCGAATTAAGTGGACAATTTCACGACCACGTTGCGCATCTAAACTGGCGGTTGGTTCGTCTGCTAAAATGAGTGCAGGTTGATTGATAAGTGCCCGAGCAATGGCAACCCGCTGCTTTTCACCACCAGAAAGCATAGCGGGATAACTATGTAATCGATGGCCTAATCCAAGTTGTGTCAGTAATTGTTCAGCGGCGGATTGATCGCGACGACGGGCGATTTTTTGTAAAAAAGTCAGCTGCTGAGTGACCGTTAGGTAGGGAATTAATTCTGAACTCTGAAAAATAAAACCAATTGATTCGCGGCGGATTTGTGTTTGACGATTACGATTGAGTGTTGCAAGTTCTTGACCGGCCAAGGTAACACGACCGGCTGTGGGTTGCAAGAGCGCGCCCATAATCGTCAACAAAGTACTTTTACCAACACCGCTGGGACCAACGATGGCGCTAAATTCACCTGGCTGAATCGTGAAGGAGACATCTTTTAAAATGTGATTAATTTGATCACCATCGGGATAATCTTTGGTGATGTGTTCGAGTGTTAAAATCGGTGCTGACATATTAATGACCTCCAATAGCTGTGATCGGGTCAATCCGAATCACTTGAATAAGGGATAATAGGGCGCTTAGGATGGCGACGGCTAAAAATAGAACGCTGGTGCCGATGATCGTTGGTGCTGTGAGCATAAACGGCATGCTGGCAGGCATTGACTGGGCGATGACACTAATGATACCGCCAGCCAAAAGAATCGCCACTGCCGTTAACAAGCCAATCTCAGAGATGATGTGCTGGCTGAGATAGCGTGTGGTTGTGCCCAATGCTTTTAAGGCTCCAAAGTCCCGTAATTTCTGTAGGGTAATGATATAAAAGAAAATTGCGAGGACAAACAGTGAAATGACGTATAAAAAGCCGATCATCAAGTACAATGAACTTTGTTCTGCAGAGTAGCCAGGGATGTTATCAATCAAGGTTTGTTTGCTGATCACTTGGTAGTGCTTGTTAACCGACAAGGGCCGTTTGCTAGCAAACGCGTTATAGGTCGTCTTTTGCGTTGGAAAAATGGTTTGCCACTGGTGGTGGTTTAAATAAATAACAGGCGTATGGGCATAAGCCATCTGCTTGCTAAAGCCGCCGATTTTAAATTGCTGACCAGTGGTACTGTCTTTAAAGGTGTCGCCTAATTGGTAACCATTGGCTTGTGATTTGCTGCTGACCACCACTTTTTGGGTGGCTTGGTTGGACAGCTTTTGACCTTGGGTGACTTTGGGTGTCATGAAGCTCGTAGCGTCAACTGCAATGTAGGCAATGTCAGTTTTTGTTTGTTTTTTAGGCCGCTCGATGGTGGCTTGGGTGACGTTGATGGGTGTCAGTGATTGGTGTTTGAGAGCTTGCCAATCAGATTGGGTGAGTGCCGAGCGACTCAACCGACTTTCCGAACCGGCTTGTAAAACAAAATGCGTCGCCGGCGTATTTTTAATAGCCGCGCCACTATCGTTTGCTAAACCGGCAGCTAGTCCAGTGATGAAGAGTACTAGGAAAACGATTAAAAAGATGATAAAACTCAGTGCGCCAAATTTTAACTTATTATGGCGTAATTCTTGGATTGTTAGAAACATATGCCGACCTCCGATGACTTGTTATTAAGGCTACTATAACGATGGTTAGTTGATTCAACAATAATCAATCTAAGTGTTTCTGTGTTATAATGCACACAAGTTAGTCAATTGTGATGTAAATGGAGGCTGAAAGATGGTTAATCTGCAAGACAGACGGGTTAAACGGACACATAAGTTAATTCGCACAAGTTTTATTGAGCTCCTGCTAAAACACCCAATTAATGAGATTACAATTCAGATGATTGCCGACTGGGCTGATATTAATCGGCGGACGTTTTATTTGCATTATACGGATATCTACGATCTTTTAAGCCAGACAGAAGATTTTACCTTAAATGAGTTCAGCCAGTTGCTAGAACGTTTTGAGTTGCCTTCTGAACCACAGATTGTTGGCCAAACTTTCTTTAGATGGGTCTTATCATATGTGCAAGACAACGAGTCTATGTTACGGGTATTGTGTCGTAATCCCGATTCACAGTTAATGAATAAATTAGTTGCGTCGACCGTGACTCACGGCAAGCGGGTGATTCCATTTCAGCAGCCGGAAAACGCTGATTATATTTTGAATTATTGTTGTTGGGGTCTAATCAGTGTTTTGCACACTGCATTGTTTAAACCAGCGTTTGACGCCCAGCAATTGGCGCTCGTTGCTGAACAGTTATTGAATGCTTCTTTACAAGTCAGCGAAATTAAAGCATAGAAAAAAGCCCACCGGTAAATAAATGTCGGTGGGCTTTTTTCTATTTTATTTTGCTTTAGCAGCTTTTAATTGCTTGAGGTTAACAACGATCTTGTTGTTTAATTCCGAAACGTTGGCCTTGTCGGCTGCATCGAAATCCGTAATGCTAATTAAAGCGGAGTTTTCATATACTTTTTCAACAGTTCCTGTAAATGCACCATCTAGGTCTTCGTTCACTTTGCCGGTTACTAAATCACCGATATTGAGATTTTCTTTATCCATAGCCAAAAACTCCTTCAGACATTATTAAAATTACCAAATAAGGTGATAATAAACTATGTCATGGTAAATAGCAAGACTTACTGCTATAAATTAATCGTTTGATTGTGAATGAAACGAAATTGGTTATTTAATTCCCCATCTAAATACGCTAAAACGAAGGAGTGTTACCGGTTACAAATCAAAATTGAGGGGAATTCATATGGAACCTTACTTAGTTTTTTCAAATATTGATGGAACGTTGGTCCTTGACCATCAAATCGTGACACCTTTGACCAAACGCGTGATTCGAACATTACAAAAACGCGATGTGATTTTCTATATTGCCACCGGCCGAATGTACAATCTTGGCCGGGTAATTTCGCGGCAAATTAACGATGATGTCCGGATTGTGGCTTCTAACGGTGCTGTCTTTGAAAATGGCCATCAGATGAACAAGCATTATTTAGGTAAAAAAGCGCTCAAAGCTGCTTACGAAGCATGTTTAGCAGATCCCAATTTATCTGCGCACTTTTTTACCACTGACACAGCTTACTATACCCAAGAAATCCCCAGGTTTGTTGCGCGCGATGCGGGGAATTTATTGTTGAATGCCGATATTGATAATCAACTGGTGACTGATTTAGAAATGTTATTGAATTTAAGTGATCAGATTACTAACGGGATTATCATTGGTTGCGGTCATCCAGAGAGTTTAGCAGCCGCTAAACAACGATTAATGGATCAAGCTGTGATGAGCTTGTCTTCTTCTGGTCCAGACAACATCGAGATGATTTCAACCGGGATTGATAAAGCCACTGCAATTCGCCAGATTCAAATGATTCATGGAATTGATGCCGATCATACAATTGTCTTTGGGGATGGGCAAAATGATTTGGGAATGTTGCAATCAGCGAAGTACAGTGTTGCGATGGACAATGCCTTACCAGAGGTCAAAGCGGTTGCAAATTATGTAACAGAAACGAATACGAATGACGGGGTCGCTAAATTCTTACAACAACATTTTGAATTAGCACTTTCTGATACAGAAGTTGGTCTCTAGGGGCTTGACCCGCTTTTTATTTTTCGATATACTTATATCACGGTTGTTAATCAACCGTGAAATGCTGTTTTAGCTCAGTAGGTAGAGCATCACCATGGTAAGGTGGGGGTCGTCGGTTCAAATCCGATAAACAGCTTAAAAAATTGAGTGTGACTCGAACTGGGTAGGCTTTGAGCATTAAGTCGAGAATAAAAGGCGGACAACATTTCTAACATGTTGTCCGTCTTTTTTAGGCTTTTCTGGTTAATAAACGTTCAGTTAATTGTTGTAGCGTTGTTTTTGCGGGCATGTCGGGTAGTTTCGCAAGACCAGCGAGTGCGCGGTTTGTGTAATCTTGTGCGAGTGCTTGGGCTTTTTCGACACTTCCAGATTGACGGACGATACCTTGAACAGCGTGCACATCGGCATCAGTCATAGCTGCTTGTTTTTCCAAGTAGGGTGCTAATGTTTGGCGATTGGATTGCAGTGCCATGATTAACGGAATCGAGTAGACGCCGCGTCGCATGTCATCGAGAACTGGTTTGCCAAAATCGACATCGGTCTGAGTGTAATCTAAGATATCGTCCAGAATTTGGAAGGCGAGACCGATATTTAAGCCAATTTTCTCGGCTTGGCGGGCAAACTTCAAGCCTTTTTGGCTTTCGTAAGCACCGATGAAGCAACTGAGCGCGAACAGTTGGCCGGTTTTACCGTTAATTTGTTGTAGGTACTGTTCGGGGGTTAAATCGAGATTATATCGGGTTGTCATCTGACTGAGTTCACCGTCAAGAATTTGATCCATCGTTTGGCTGTTAAATTGGATGCTCTTCAAATCGCTCGCATAATTGGCTAGTAACTTGAAGCAGACAACGAATAAGTAATCGCCAGCGTAAACGGCGACATCTTTGCCGAAACGGGCTTGAATCGATTCTTGATGGCGACGTAAATTGGAATTATCAACGATGTCGTCATGAATTAATGTCGCAGTGTGTAGCGTTTCAACAGCGGCGGCTAATGCGATCATCTTCTGTCGATCGACTGCATTAAACTGTGAAAATAATAAGCAGTAAGCAGGACGGAGCAACTTGCCGCCAGCACTAATCATCTTTAAAATGGCGTCGGTGACGGCTTGATTTTTGGTGTGAATGTTGTCTTCAATGAGCGCAAGACTTTGCGCAAGTTCGGTTTCGATTTCTGGATAGTTCTGCCACATGGCATGTACTTTCGCCATAATTAACTCCTTGTTAAATTAAATTTCGTGTTGGGCTTTTAAAAAAGTCAGGGTTTTGACATGTTCGAATAAAAAATTCGCGGCTACGCCGACCGCAATTCCGGCGAGAATACCGAGAAAAGCAAGCACTGGTAGATAGAGGAGGACTTGCCAACTCTGGGCAATGAAACTCGCGACGCAGAGTTGACCGACATTAAAGAGCAGACCACCAGCAGCTGAGATGCCAATCATACTCATAAAGCGGCGGCTAAATTGCTTGAGGAGTACCATGCCAAAGAAACTTAGCGTTGCCCCAGCAATGCTATACATAAAAGTAGAGAGGGTTCCCCCTAGCAAGGCGGATAAAACAGTTCGCATCACCATCAATAAAAAGCAGTCGCTGACCGGTAGGGTAAATAACGAAATGATGGTAATTAAATTGGCTAGTCCCAACTTAGCACCCGGGGCTACGGCAAATGGAAATGGAATCGCGCGTTCGACAAGGCCAATAATAATCCCTTGAGCGCACAAGAGTGCAATATAGATGTATTTACGCGTTTGATCGTTAGTCATCGCTGTACTCCTTTTAAATCAGGCAGAAACCATCCCGCCCGTGTCGGTCCCATCCTTGGCTTTAATTTCAATCAGTAACTTGTGTGGTAAGCAAACAATGGTTTGGCCTGGCTTAGAAATTTTGCCACGCTTAACATCAATCTGATTGAAGCAATTGGCTTCAGTGACCTCAATGGCATGATCGGTTACCTTAATTTTGTTGTAATCACCGCCGGCATCGCGATAAGTGAAGTGGCTATCACCATGGTGGGTGGTTAGGTTCACTTTGTAGACGGTTTTGCCATCGTGTTTGACGTAGGCCGTCAATACCTGCGCGTTTGAATCCGCTGCTTGCGTCGTTTGCCATTCGTGCCAACTAAAAACAGCAACTGGGGCAAACGATAGAATAAACAGGCCGATGACTACTATTATATCACCAGGGCGAATCATTTTGATGTAACGGTTAGCGCGAATTTGTTTAAACATAGGCGTCAGTTTTTCTCTCTAAAATAGCAATAAAAGGGGTTATGACAAAAGCCTGTCTGTCATAACCCCCTCCTTTTGATAGCTGTGAATTGCTTTTATAATGTGCTTTCAAAAGCATTCTATTGCGTTTAGCACTATTAGCCAAACAACTAGCTACGCTAGTTATTCGTCTAATTTTGCTAATCCGCATAGAATAAACGCTTTTGACGCACTCAGTTTTATAACGTGCTTTGAAGTTAACTTTCTGCGTTTAGCGCAAGGTGCAGATGTTTCAAGCATCGAAGTTGTATCAGGCGCAACTCATAGCTCAAATTCATTTAAGAATTACGCACAACAATTAGTGCAAGCTGCTCAAGCTGGCAACACTGAAACAATCGAAATCGACAATGGTGCTAAGATGCAAGATGGCACATATAAGTTAGAAGAAAAGAATTATAGCCATGATTATCGAACAGTCTTCACAATGGTGGTTAAAGACGGTAAAATCACTGAATCTAAATTTGATAACATTAATAAAGATGGCAAGTCAAAAGCTGACGATGCTGCATACAACAAACAAATGAAGAAGATTGCTAAGACTGATCCTAAGGAATACATCGCTAAGTTGAATTCTGAATTCGTCAAAGCACAAGAACCAGGCAAAGTAGATGTTGTTTCTGGTGCAACAGAATCATCACACAGCTTCGTCAACTATGCTGAACAATTAGTCAATGCTGCACAAAAAGAAAATACAGCAACGATTACAGTTGATAACATCGTTTACGGTGAATAAAACGGGACTTCGGCAGTCAGCTGCCAATGAATTAATGGGTAACTGTCTGCTAGAAGGTACGATGAAGCTAGGACAAGTCAATTTGTCCTAGCTTTTTTAATGGAAGGAAGTCCGAGATATCTTTTAAAACGTTTTTAGAATTTGTCCGGATTGAGGTCAAGACGGCGAGTGTCTTGCCCTTAATCTTAGGGATTGTTTATTGTTGGTACGTTAATGGCCAGCTGAATCCAGTGACGACAATTGTTTATTTTGTCGCCCAGTTTTCGATTGTATTATTTGTGACTGGCTTTAATAATGTGATGGATTACTACAAAGCAGTTGATCTGGATTATCGGGCACAGACGAATATCATTGGGCGCAAACATTTGTCGCCAACCAAGGCACTGCATTTAATGCTCTATTTTTTATTGTTCAGCATGGCGGCTGGAATTTGGTTGGTTTGGCAAACGAACATTTTATTACTATTAATCGGTGGCGCCTGTATTTTTGTGGCCGTCTTTTACACGTTCGGGCCAGTTCCGCTATCGCGGATGCCGGTTCGTGAATTGTTGAGTGGTGTGACAGAATCATTTGGTGCATTTTTTATCATGGTCTATGTCAACGTACCAAGCGATAGCATCATGGCGCTCCATTTTGATTGGCCGACGTTTACCCTTAAAGGTCAATTACCAACATTGCTTAGTTTATGCCTAATCGGTGTGATTATTGCAATCCCCACTTCGAACATTATGTTGGCGGATAATATCTGTGATCTAGATCAAGATCGGCGCAATGAACGTTATACACTGCCGCATTATTTAGGAACAACCTGGGCGTTGCGGTTGTATAATACGTTGATTTGGTTCTCACTAGTGGCCGTTGTTGTGGCAGTGATTACGAAGGTCTTACCGATTGAATCGTTACTATTGTTATTATTGATTCCTGTCATTTTGCGCAATAATCGCCGGTTTAATACACGGCAACTGAAGGATGTCACCTTTATTACCGCGATTCAAAATGCGATGGCGATCAATATTAGCTTGATTGTCAGCTTGTTATTAGCGATTGTCCGCACGACCTGGTGGGGATAATCCACCACATTGACAGTTTGGTCAACACATGATAAAATAAATAGGGTAAACGTCAATTAGAGAGGGGCTTTTCATATGGGTGTTAAGAAAGTCGCCTTAGCCTGTACTGTCTGTGGCTCACGTAACTACTATGTTGCTGAGAACAAGAATCGGACAGAACGTCTAGAGTTAAACAAATTCTGTAAACATTGTGGGCAATACTCACAACACAAAGAAACGCGCTAATTAGGAGGAAATAAGATGATTAAGTTTTTTAAGAGTGTTGGTCAGGAAATGAAAACTGTTAGTTGGCCAGATGCCAAACAAACACGTAAAGATACATCAACAGTCGTCATGACCTCCGTTTTATTCGCCATTTTCTTTGGCGTTGTTGATTTTGCAATCTTAAAAGTACTACAATTATTTATCTTTTAGAACTGGCTTAATTAAGTCGGATTTGCTATACTGATGGCAAGCAAAAAACTTCGCGTGGTCGGAGTTTTTTTATTTTGGTATTTAAAAGGAGAATTCACATGGTTGAATCAATCGAAAAAAGTTGGTATGTCTTACACACATATTCAGGTTACGAAAATAAAGTGAAGGCAAACTTGGAATCGCGTGCCCAATCAATGGGGATGGAGAACAATGTTTTCCGCGTTGTGGTGCCTGAAGAAGAAGAACATGAAATCAAAAACGGTAAGGACAAAGTCGACATGAAGAAGACTTTCCCAGGCTATGTTTTGGTTGAAATGGTGATGTCAGACGAAGCTTGGTTCGTTGTGCGGAATACACCAGGTGTGACAGGCTTCGTTGGTTCACACGGTGCCGGCAGTAAACCAGCCCCATTATTAGACGATGAAATCACACAAATCTTGCGTCAACTTGGCATGAGCACCCGTCATTTGGATGTTGAGTTCAAAGTCGGCGAATCTGTGAAGATTATCGAAGGGGCTTTCGCTGGCCTTGTTGGTCAAATTACAGAAGTTGACGACGAAAAGATGAAATTAAAGGTTAACATCGACATGTTCGGTCGTGAAACAGCAACAGAATTAGACTACGACCAAGTAGACGAACTAGTTTAGAGTGCGACTTCAGGCGGGATGACTGAAGGAGCACGTTTCGAAAAAAGAGTGCGTTTGAAACGGATTGACTCTGAGCATTAACCTAATTTGGCGAATTGGTGCTACAAGCGCCGATTTGACAAATGTAGTTAAGCGCAAGAGTCAGTTTCAAAAAGCACGTTTCAACAATTAAAGTAGGGGGCTAGGATTTGTCCCAAGCCCCAACAAGATAGGCGGCTGAGACGAAAGATGATTTGTCTCAGCCGCTTTTTTTGAACAATCGATAGTGTCTATTTCGAAAGAATGATGTGATGACGATGTGGTATATCATTGATCAAATATTAATTGCAGTGGGCTTAGTCATTTTTTTGTTAGTCTTACTGGCAGGACTGGATTTTTACAAATTAATCCGGGTTTCGGCACATTGGCGGCCGCGCGCACGTTTATATACAAAACAACCAACGCTATTCATTCATGGCTATCGGGGGAATCGCTATTCATTCGGTCACTTACTCGGGCGCCTACAAAAAGCCGGAATTGCTAAGAAGAGCATGGTCATTTGGGTGGGCAGAAACGGTCGATTGCATGTGGATGGAGACGCAGCGTTGCAGGCTAATAACCCAACGATTCAAGTCTTATTTGCTAATAACCGCGCCGATGTGCAAGATCAAGTCCGTTGGTTAGCTACGATTATTGAACACCTAAAAGAAGCGTATGGCGTTACGCAAGTTAATTTAGTAGGGCATTCGATGGGCGCAATTACGGTGTTGCGTTATTTGTTGACATCAGACCATGCCGTGGTGGACAAAGTGATATTGTTGGCAGCGCCAGTTAATGATCCATCAATTGGTCCGGATACACCACTTGTTTTTTGGAGCGAGTTAACCAGTCGTGGACCAGTTAAACGAACACGTAATTATAATTATTTAGCCGTGCGGGCCAAGTATTTTCCAACTGCGATCAGTGTCTTAAACATTGCTGGCGAGTTACTAGGAACTAATCGACACGATGGTTCGGTAGCAGTCGATAGTAGTTTTGCATTGCGTAGCCTATTAAAAGGACACGTGTGCCATTACCAGGAGATGTTAGTTCGTGGACCGGGTGGAGCACATAGCATGTTGCACGAAAATCGTTTAGTTGATCAAGCCATTGATGATTTCTTGTGGCGCGATTAATGGAATCACCTTGCTTTTTCGGCAATTGCTTGGTATATTATTAAGGTATGTTTTCATACACTAGTGGGAGACCAAATATAATGGCCATCTTAACCACATCACGGACTTAAGGAGGTATGTTTCGTGGCTAAAAAAGTAGCAAACATCGTTAAACTTCAAATTCCTGCAGGTAAAGCAACTCCAGCACCACCAGTAGGTCCAGCTTTAGGTCAAGCTGGTATTAACATTATGGGCTTTACAAAGGACTTTAACGCTCGTACAGCTGACCAAGCTGGTTTATTAATTCCAGTTGTGATCACTGTTTATGAAGATCGTTCATTCGACTTTGTAACAAAGACACCACCAGCAGCAGTTCTCTTGAAGAAAGCTGCCGGTGTTCAAAAAGGTTCTGGCGAACCAAACACTAAGAAGGTTGCAACTGTAACTAAAGCTCAAGTGCAAGAAATCGCTGAAACTAAAATGCAAGACCTAAACGCTGCAGACGTTGAAGCTGCTATGCGCATGGTTGAAGGTACTGCAAGAAGCATGGGATTCACTGTCGAAGGTTAATTCATGCTTGACACTTTCAGTCGGATTTTCAATGAAAGTTGAAAAATCAAGTGGGAGGTCAAAAACCGTTCACCACAATTGCAAGGAGGAAAACCCTAATGGCTAAAAAAGGTAAAAATTATTTAGAAGCTGCAAAACAAGTTGATGCTACTAAAGCATACACTGTTGAAGAAGCAATCGACTTAGTAAAGAAAGTTGATTTTGCAAAATTCGATGCATCTCTTGAAGTTGCATATCGTTTAAACGTTGATCCTAAACAAGCAGATCAACAAATTCGTGGTGCTGTCGTACTACCAAATGGTACAGGTAAGACACAACGCGTGATTGTTTTCGCTCAAGGCGAACAAGCAAAACAAGCTGAAGCTGCTGGTGCTGACGTTGTCGGCGCAGAAGATTTAGTTGAAAAGATCCAAGGCGGCTGGTTAGACTTTGACGTTGCCGTTGCTACACCACCAATGATGGCTCAAGTAGGTCGTTTAGGCCGTGTCTTGGGACCTAAAGGCTTAATGCCTAATCCTAAGACTGGTACAGTTACAATGGACGTTACTAAAGCAGTTAACGACATTAAAGCTGGTCAAGTGGCATACCGTGTTGATAAAGCTGGTATCGTTCACGCACCAATCGGTAAGGTATCATTCGATGCTGCTAAATTAGTAGAAAACTTTAAAGCGATGCAAGACGTGATTATCAAAGCTCGTCCTGCTTCAGCTAAAGGTCAATACATTACAAGTTTATCAGTTAGCTCAACATTTGGCCCTGGTGTCAAAGTTGACGTTGCTAGCTTCTAAGTTGGTAATGCAAAAAGCGCTCATCCTTTTGGATGAGCGCTTTTTTTGTTGCTATAATTAAGCATTAATGTCGATAATTTCGAATTTTGTGACATCCACTAAACCTTTGTCAGTAATCCGCAAGTTCGGGATGACGTTGAGTGGCATTGCGCCGAGCTTCATAGTGAGCGGTGACGTGGAGTTTATCGTGGCAAATAGCATTGAAGGCCTTTTGATGTTCAATTAAAGTGTCGATGGGTTCGTTACTCATTAAGCCGCCGATGACAAATGGTAATGTCGCGATGATTTGGCCATCCTGAACAGCAACGCCACCGCCTTGGCTTTCTTTGAGCGCTTCGATGGCAACGACCATGTCAGTGTCGTTGGTGCCGACTACTACGAGGTTGTGACTATCGTGGCCGATGCTGGTGGCAATCGCACCGTTCTTGATGCCAAAGCCGTTAAGCAGGCCAACGCCGACATTACCAGTGAGATGATGTCGTTCAACTACGGCCACTTTAGCGATGTCTTCGTCAGGATGATATTGGAAATCACCGTCTGCAGTGTGAGCGACTGGTAAGACGAGATTTTGCGTCCGACTGATGCTTTGTAAGCCGATCACGTGGGTTTTATCGCTTGTGAGGTTGAGTTTTAATTGGTGAGCGGTGAATGTATCGAGGTGTACGGTTTGTAACAAGTCATCAAAACCAGTAACTGAATCTTCAGTTGTTAGTAGGTATTCGCCGCTGGCAACAACTTTTTGACCATTGATAAAGGTTTGATTCACACTGAATTGTTCGAGATCATCAACCAATAGGAAATCGGCCTTCAAACCAGGTGCAATCCCGCCGCGGTCAGCTAAGCCGGTACATTGGGCAGTGTTGATGGTGGCCATTTGGATTGCCATGATGGGGTCAATCCCGTTTGCGATAGCAACGCGGATACTTTCATCCAAGTGGCCAGTTTCACGGAGGGTTACGGATTGTAAGTCGTCACCGCAGAGACAACAGAAACGTGCGTTTTGCGGCGTCACGCCTTTCAAAAGGGTTGGCATATTCTTAGAGACGGTGCCGTAGCGGAGATAAACATACATACCGCGACTGATGCGATCGAGCATTTCATCGACTTGGGTACATTCGTGATCGTTACGAATACCAGCAGCGGCGTATGCGTTTAAGCCTTGTTCTTTTAAAGCGGGTGAGTGACCGTCGATGAGTTTATTTGCGTTGAGTGAAACGAGTAATTCGTCTAAAACGCCATCATCAGCATTGACAACACCGGGATAATTCATGAATTCGGCAAGGCCGTAAGTGAGGCCTTGGTCATAAGATTGTTGAATCTCATCAGCGGTAATCACAGCACCAGATGTTTCGAGGTTTGGATTAGCAGCAGGCACACACGAGGGCATGGTGTACTTGATATCAAGTGCTGTTTTTTTGGCAGATGCGACCATGTATTCAAGCCCCCGCATGCCAGCGACGTTCACGATTTCGTGTGGGTCGGCCAAGATCGTCGTTGTGCCATGTGGTGTTACAAGTGATCCGAAGACAGCGGGTGAGACATTGGCAGATTCGATATGAATATGCGGATCAATCAAACCTGGCACAACATATTGGCCGCGTGCATCGATAACTTTTGGTGCAAGGTAGTCGTCGCTGATACCGAGGAAGCGACCATTACCAATTGCGAGTGTGCCTTCAATAATGCGGCCATTATAGACATCGACGACCTTTGCATTTTTAATGACCATGTCGGCAGCTTGACGGCCGGCAGCTTGATCAATTAGTTGTTTTAAAGTTGGTTTATCCATGAGTAATCTCCTTTATTTAGCAGGTAATTCGTGCATTGTGAAGAGTAATAATAGGAATAAGAGCGCAGCGACATACATAATCGGATGCACTTTTTACCTTTGCCAGCAGCAATCATGGTGATGGTGTAAGTGATCAGCCCGAATGCTAAATCGTATGAGATATTATAGGTTAATGGGACGCACAGAATAATCATGAAGGCTGCAAAAGAAATTTCGAATTCTGACCAGTCGATGTTGGCAATTGACTTCATCATGAATGAGCCCACGATGATTAAGATTGGGGCAGTCACTTGCGACGTCACAACGGCCAGTAAAGGTGAGAAGAATAAGCTTAAGACGAACATGATGGCGACGACCACGGCGGTGAAATCAGTCCGACCCCCAGCAGCAATCCCAGTTGATGATTCGATGTAACAAGCAGTTGGGGTTGAACCGAAAACGGAACCGGCAATCATTGAGGTTGAATCGGCGAAAAGGGCTTTGCCGACTTCCTTAGGCATCTTGTTGTCCTTGATGAAACCAGCTTGTTGAGCAAGTCCGATTACCGTTCCAGTTGTATCGAAGAAGACGCTGAAGAAAAAGACGAGAATTACGACGGCCATTTGAACATTGAAGACGTTGTGGATGTTCATAATTGAGACGCCGAAAGTGGGTGCTAAGCTTGGAATTGAAGCGATGATGCTGTGAGGCATTGCGATTAGACCAGTCACGACTCCCATGATGGCTGTGGCCGCCAAACCGATGAATAAAGCGCCAGGGACTTTGCGGGCTAATAAAACAATGGTGACGATTAAACCGAAGACGGTCAACCAAACGTGCGGATCTGACCAACTCGTAATGGTGACGAATGATTTAGCACTACCGACGACGATGCCCCCTTGTTTTAACCCGGTAAAGGCGATGAATAACCCAATCCCAACGGCCATGGCGGCTTTTAAATTAGCGGGAATCGCGTTAATCACGACTTCGCGGACTTTTAAGACCGTGACAAGCATGAAAAGGAGGGAAGCGACGAAAACACCGGCAAGTGCTGTTTGCCAAGGAATTCCCATGCCTAAAACGACGGAATAGGCGAAGAAAGCATTGCTGCCGAGTCCGGGTGCAACGGCGATTGGGTAGTTAGCGATGAAGGCCATGGCTAAACAGCCGACCACTCCAGTTAATGCGGTGGCGACAAAGACGGCCCCCTTATCTAGGCCGGCGTCGCCTAATATAGTTGGGTTGACGAATAAAATGTATGACATCGCAATAAAAGTGGTAATTCCGGCGATGATTTCGGTTTTAATGGTCGACCCACTTGCCTTAATTTTGAATTGACGTTCGAACCAGTTCGTTCGTTTTTCTGTTGCAATATCAATATTCTTATCCATTATGCACTTCTGAATTAGTATTTTAAGAACCTTGGCATTATTGTACAACAAAACAATCGTGTTTTTAAGAAGAATATGAAAAATGTTTATTATTTTGTAAATATTGTTCGTGATTTGGTGATGAAAAGGGTTTATTTTATCAAAAAAGAGCCATTAGCGTGAAAAACGCTAATGACTCTCTCATAATTCGCGATTAATTTAGATGGTTGTTAGGACGTGATTAGCAATTGCTAATTCTTCGTTGGTTGGGATCATCAAGACTTTGATGGCTGAATCAGGGGTACTGATTTGACGGGCACCTGAGCCGTTTTCGTTCAATTCAGGATTGATTTGAACACCTAAAACAGCCAGCTTGGCACAGATATCAGCACGTAAACGGGCGTCGTTTTCACCGATGCCGGCTGTGAAAGTGATGACGTTCGCACCACCGAGTTCAACGTGGTAGCTCGCGATGAACTTCACAGCAGAAGTGATGAACATGTCGTAGGCGAGTTTAGCCCGTGGATTGGTAGCGCGTGTTGATTGAATATCGCGCATGTCAGCGGAAACGCCTGAAACGCCGAGAATCCCTGATTTGGCGTTCAAAAGCGTGATGACGTCATCGGCACTCTTATCCAATTCGTTCATTAAGAATGGGACGATGGCCGCATCTAATGAACCAGCACGAGTGCCCATTGGAACGCCTTCTAACGGTGTGAAGCCCATTGATGTATCGACAGGCTTACCATTTTGGCTGGCCGTAATTGAAGAACCGCCACCCAAATGAAGTGTAATTAATTTTAAATCGGCAACGGGTTCTTTCAAAAAGTCAGCTGTTGCTTGTAAGATATAGCTGTGACTAATGCCGTGTTCGCCATACTTTCGGATTTGATAGTCTTGGCTGTATTCATAAGGTAAGCCATAAAAACTAGTTTCATCTGGCATATCGAGATAGAATTGACTATCAAAGACAGCCACTTGAGGGACATTAGTTGGTAAAATATGCATCAAGGTTTCAATGCAGTCAACTTGCACGGGATTGTGTAAAGGTGCATACTTGTCGAGTTGTTTTAATGTATCTAAGTTGGTGCGATCAATAATGGTTGGTTTTTCGAACGTGGTAGCACCGGCAACGACCCGGTGGCCGACTGCAATGATGTCTGCGGGTGAATGAATGATGCCGTTGTCTTCAAGTTGTTTCAAAAGTCGAAGAACACCATCTTCATAGGAAAGATTAGCAATGGCGACTTGTTCTTTTTGACCTTGGAACTTGAAGGTGAAGCTAGCTTCTGGTGTGTTCATGCGTTCCATGAGCCCGCTTGCCAGTAAGGTTAAATCAGATTGTTGGAATAGTTGCCATTTCAATGATGAACTACCCGCGTTAACGACTAAAATATTATTCAAAAAACTGCACCTCTTACGATTAATTTTCTTGATAGTCTCAATTTTAAACCGTTTTTTCAGAAAAATAAAATAAGTAAAACATAATGCTAGGATAACTAAAATTAAGTGCCGATAATGATTGACGCTTTATGGAATCCATGCTATATTTGTAGTTGGTTATTTATGCTACCGAAGACTCAGGTGCCAATAGGCTTAATATCCTGCCGAGGAAGATACGTTGAAATCCCTCTCTATGTCTTGGTGGACATGGAGTTTTTTATTTTTATAAGGAACTCTTGACCACAAGTTTTACAAATCTAATGGAGGTGAATCAATTGAGCGAAACAATCATTGCAAAAAAAGCACAAATTGTTGACACAGTTGTTGAAAAATTCAATAGTGCTGTTTCTATCGTCGTTATGGATTACCGTGGCTTAACAGTAGAACAAGTAACTGAATTACGTAAACAATTACGTGAAGCTGGCGTACAAATGGAAGTTGTTAAAAACACTTACTTGCGTCGTGCAGCAGACAAAGCTGGTTACGAAGGTTTGGATGATACATTCACAGGCCCTACAGCAGTTGCATTTTCTAACGAAGATGTTGTTGCACCAGCTAAGATCATCGCTAACTTTGCTAAGAGTGCTGATGCACTTGAAATCAAAGGTGGTATGATTGAAGGTAAAGTGGCAACACTTGATGAAATCAATGCCCTGGCTACAGTGCCAAGTCGCGACGGTTTATTATCAATGTTACTTTCTGTATTACAAGCACCAGTCCGCAATGTCGCATATGCTGTTAAAGCAGTTGCCGACAGCAAAGACGAACCAGCTGCATAATTTAAAATTGTGTAGTTAAAAGTGTTATCAAAAAATATTACCCACAAAATGGAGGAAACAAAAATGGCATTAGACGTAAATGCAATTGTTGATCAATTAAAAGAATCATCAATCTTAGAATTAAACGACTTAGTTAAAGCAATCGAAGAAGAATTCGGTGTTTCTGCAGCAGCTCCAGTAGCAGCAGCAGGTGCAGCTGGCGCAGACGCAGCAGCTGAAAAAGACAGCTTTACTGTTGAATTATCAGAAATCGGCCAAGAAAAGGTTAAAGTTATCAAAGCCGTTCGTGAAATCACAGGCTTAGGCTTGAAAGATGCTAAGGGCTTAGTTGATAACGCTCCTTCAGCTCTTAAAGAAGACGTTGCTAAAGACGAAGCAGAAGAAATGAAAGCTAAATTAGAAGAAGTTGGCGCTGTCGTTAACTTGAAATAATTTAAGAGTGCGTCATTAACGGGTTGCATTTGAGCATTTGACTGATGTAGCAAAGCGCAGAAAGCAGTTAATGAAAGCACGTTTTATTTCTAAAAGAACCCCACTAATGTGGGGTTCTTTTTTTACATATTTTTTTGTAAAACATAAATGGCGAGTTGCACAAAATAACACGATGCTAAATATGGATTCCATATCTTAAGCGACAGCCATTGCTGTTGAGAACTAAAAAGGCAATCAGAGGATATTGATTGTCGGGTGAACGGGAATCGGATTGTGCTCCGGGTAAGTAATAAGCGAAAATCATAATCTAACAGCCATCTAACATAATTGTCATTTTACTGTGTTTTGCCTTGGGATAGCTTATAATTAAATTAATTAAGTTAAGGAGCGGTTGATATGCGAAAATGGGGCAAACACATATATGAAGGAATTCAGCGACACCTAACGTTGTTAAAAGGCATCTTCATCCTTTCGGTGATGGTCTTTGTTATCCTAGAAGTCGGCCGGATTTTCCGGGACTTGAACGGGGAACAATTGAAAGCGAGTTTAACGACACAAAGTCCGTGGACCTTGCTAGCGATGCTGGTGATTGGGTTTGTGGCGGTCTTGCCAATGCTCAATTATGATTTCGTGATTGCGGAGTTGCTGCCGGAGGACTATTCATTCTGGTATAAAGTCAAATCTGGTTGGATCGTCAATACGTTTACGAACATTGCCGGATTCGGGGGCTTCTTAGGTGCGAGTTTACGGGCCAATTTCTATGGTAAAAAAGCGTCACAAAAAGAAATCTTAATTGCGATTTCAAAAATTGCGCTGTTCTTATTAGCCGGCCTGTCAATCTGGTGTCTGATTAGTGTCGTTTTGATCTTTGGCTTTGGTATTGGTGGGATGTATGCCAACTACTGGTTATGGCTAGTGGGCGGTTCGTTGTATTTCCCTGGTCTGATGATTAGTACGCGCTTTAAAAATGCGGCCTTTTTCAAAGATCTTTCGATGCAACGCGTTTTACGCCTAACATTAGGGTCTTTCTTAGAATGGGGTTTTGCGGGCGGCTTTTTCTTAACGATTGGTTATTTCTTAGAGATTAAGGGTGACTTATTACAAGTCTTACCACTTTTCATGATTGCCAACATCATTGGTGTTATTTCGATGGTACCAGGGGGCTTAGGAACGTTTGATTTGTTCATGATCTTTGGTCTGAGTGCAGTCGGCGTTCAAAATGCGGACGCCGTTGTCTGGTTGTCATTTTACCGAGTCTTTTATTACATCGTGCCGTTTTTAGTCGGCGTTGGTTTATTTACTCACGATGCAGGCAGCCGGTTAAATCATTATTTACAGGGCTTACCTCGGCAGGTGATGCAAAAAATCGCTCATCACTTCATTGTTTTCTTCCTTTATATTTCAAGCATCATTCTATTATTAGTAGCAACTGTCCCGAACTTTGCGATTACCAACACAGTGATTGGACAGCTCTACCCATACACGTTCTTCTTCTTAGATCGTGTGACAAACATCATTGTAGCGTTTGTCATGTTGGCCTTAGCCCGCGGCGTTGCCAACCGCGTTCAAAAAGTTTTCTGGCCGTTGATGGTGCTATTGGTGATTGCGATTGCCAATACACTATGGCGGGATTTCTCAATCAAACTCGCTGTCTTTTTAACTTTTGTGCTCGTAGCTAGTTTCTTATTGAAACGCGAATTATACCGTGAACGGATCGAATTTTCATGGAATGATCGGATTGTGGATGGTGTACTTTTCGTGGGCGCCTTCTTGTTATACGGCTTTGTTGGGATTGCCAATTCGCCACACTTACGGCATCGCAAACCCGTACCAACAGCGCTTTTATTTCCATCCGAAAGAGTCTGGTTGGCTGGTTTTATCGGGATGTTGGTTGCCGCAGGGACCTTATATCTCGTCTACCGTTATCTCAGTCGAGGGGGCCGTTCAATAGCAGCGCCATATGATGAAGCACGAATTGCTAACGTGATTAACACTTATGGCGGCAATGAGGTCAGTCATTTGGCATACTTACGGGATAAATCAGTTTATTTCTATCAGGAAGAAGGAGAAGATCAGGTATTCTTGCTTTATCGTAAAAAAGCGGATCGCTTAATTGTAATGGGTGAACCAGTCGGAAATCCGGCTAAAATTTTACCGGCAATTGAACAGATGATGCACGACGCTGATTTGATTGATTGTCATTTAGCGTTCTACGAAATTTCAAGTGAATTAACGATGCAACTGCATGAAATCGGGTTTGACTTTATCAAGTTTGGTGAAGAAGGCTACGTCCGTTTGGCGGACTTCACGATGACTGGTAAGAAACGGCGGGCTGAACGCGCCTTAATGAATAAGTTTGAACGTGAAGGCTATCAATTTGAAATTTTAAACCCACCATTTAGTGCCGAATTAATGGCAGAACTCAAAGCGGTTTCTGATGATTGGTTGGGTAGTCGCGTTGAAAAAGGCTTCTCGTTAGGCTTTTTCGATGAAGCATACCTCCAAAAAGCCCCAATTGCAGTTGTCTATAATGCCGATCACCAATTAATTGCTTTCGCTAACGAAATGCCAACAGGAACCAAAGAAGTCGCAAGTATTGATCTAATGCGTCACAGACAAGATGCGCCATCTGGTATAATGGATGAGATCTTTATTAATCTCTTTGAACAAAATCGAACGGATGGCTACACGTACTTCAACCTCGGCATGGCGCCTCTTGCAAATGTAGGGACTTCCGAGTTTAGCTTTATTGAAGAACGAATTGCTCATCTGATCTATGAATACGGCTATCACTTCTACGGATTCCAGGGATTACGGACCTATAAGAAGAAATATACGACGGAATGGCGTTCGAAATATATCGCTTATCAAAAACGGACCTCATTAATTTTCACGATGGTTCAAGTTTTAATGGTCGTTAATCAACGGGTTGCGGATCAACCGCATCCTGGTGGCTTGCTAGGTCGTTTGATGAAGTCAGTTCAAATTGGGAAATTTTCAGATAACTAACGACAAATGAGGAAAAAAGATGACAGAGTATTACTATTCTAAAAATCCAGACGTTGAACACGCTGAGCGGCAATGGACGTTTGAATTACGCGGCTTTAATTTTAAATTTACAACGGATAACGGGGTATTCTCTAAAAGCACTGTTGATTACGGTTCACGGGCATTGCTAGCAGCGGTCGATCTGAGTGAAGCGCCAGCTGGTCCAGTGCTTGATATGGGGTGTGGATACGGGCCAATCGGGATGACGATTGCTAAGCTCGCACCAGAGCGCCGAATCGACATGGTCGATGTGAATGAACGGGCATTGGATTTGGCACGTAAGAACAGTGAATTGAATCAGATTACCAACGTTACTGTATTCGAATCAGCTGAATATCAAAACGTAACGGATCAATACGCCGCCATCTTCACCAACCCACCAATCAGAGCGGGAAAAGATGTGGTGCAAAATATTTTGACTGGTGCCTATGCTCACTTATTACCAGATGGTGAATTGAACGTTGTGATCCAAAAGAAACAAGGTGCCCCATCAGCGAAGAAAACGATGATGAGCATTTTTGGCAACGTGCAAATTATTCATAAGGATAAGGGGTATTACATTCTCCAAAGTATTAAATTAAAGTAAGGCCCGGGGTTGAAAGCGGTAAATTCAGGCGAATTGTGCTAAACTATGGTTAAAGTACAAGGAGGTTGATACGATGAAAACCAGATATAAAATTTTAATCGGCGTAGGGGTGACTGCAGCAGTTGGCGCAACGACCGCTTTTGTCGGTTCTAAGGCAGTAATCGATAAAGTATCGCGCTATCGCAAACGATTAGCAGTTAAAAGTTTTGTAAAAGACAAATTACATGGTAATCAAAAGGCGTTAGAGTTGGTCGATCAACTCTCCGATGCGGATGTGAATAACTTGTTGATTGCGGCAGACAGGTTAACCCAATTAAAAGATAAGCTCGGAGAACATGCAGACAATCTACCAGATATGATGGATGATTTGCGCCAAACACTAATGGCTTACGCAACAAAGGTGAAAGAAAAACTATAGAGTGCGACTCGAGTTGGTCAGGCTTTGAGCATTAACAGTGAAATGAGCATTATGGCAGTCCTTGCCATAATGCTCATTTTGCAGTTAAACAGAAGAGGATGGCTTATGGAGCAATTAAAAATGGTATCGACAATCCGTCGGCACCATTTTTAATTGCTCGACTAGCGCGACTGTGTTTTAATAGTTGAGAAGTAAAATAAAGGGGCGACTAACGCGTGAGTGAAACACAACAAGAGATCGATCAATGGATGCAAGCCGCCATCGATGAAGCTAACCAAGCACGCATTATTGGCGAGGTACCGATTGGCGCCGTGATTGTTAAAGACGGACAAATTATTGGACGGGGGCATAACATTCGCGAACACGCGCAAGATGCGACGTTCCATGCTGAAATTCTCGCGATTCAAGAAGCCTGTATGGTTGAAAAGAGTTGGCGTCTGGAAGATACCGCGATTTATGTCACGTTAGAACCATGCCCAATGTGTGCAGGCGCGATTATCAATAGCCGGATTCCCAAAGTTTATTTTGGCGCGAGTGATCCTAAGGCTGGTGTGACCGGCACGTTGATGAATTTATTAACTGACAAACGGTTCAATCACCAAGCTGAAGTGGTTGGCGGGGTGCGAGAAGCTGAATGTGCGAGTTTATTGCAGACTTTTTTTAGAAAGATTCGCGAAAATCGCCGTAAAAAAAAGAAAATGGCTGGTAATTAATGCTTGAATCAGGTAGAATAGGAATTGCCAAAAGGCCTTGAGACAATGATGAGCCTACGAATCGTGTCAGGTTCGGAAGAAAGCAGCACTAAGTTTGTTTTATCATGTGTCTTAAGTTTTGTGAAAATTAACCAGACCCAACGGACAATTAATTTTGTCGGTTGGGTCTTTTTTCATGCAACGCAATCAAAATTGACGGTAAAATATGCTAAAATGGAACAAGTAGTTTTAAATGAATCGGACTTTAAATTGCAAAGGTGGAGGTCATTAAATGAGCTATCAAGCTTTATACCGGGTTTGGCGCCCGCAGCGTTTCGATGACGTGATTGGGCAAGAAACAATGACCCAAACATTGAAAAATGCCATTATGACGCACCAAACAAGTCATGCTTATTTATTTACAGGCCCACGTGGAACAGGGAAAACATCGGCTGCCAAGATTTTTGCCAAGGCAATTAACTGTCATTATCAAAAAGATGGCGAACCATGTAATGAATGTGAGACATGTCGGGCCATTACGGCTGGCGCCCTCAATGATGTGATTGAAATTGATGCGGCGTCTAATAATGGGGTCGAAGAGATTCGTGATATTCGGGATAAGGCCAAATATGCGCCGACCCAAGCTGATTATAAAATTTACATCATTGATGAAGTCCACATGTTATCCACTGGTGCGTTCAATGCACTGTTGAAGACGTTGGAAGAACCACCAACAAATGTGGTATTCATCCTCGCAACAACGGAAGTTCACAAGGTGCCAGCAACCATCATTTCGCGGACGCAACGCTTTAATTTTAAGCGGATCACGGCCGCTGATTTATTTAAGCGAATGGCTTATATTTTAGATCAAAAGGAAATGACCTATGATCCAGCAGCTCTGAAAGTGATTGCCAAAGCTGCTGAAGGTGGGATGCGGGATGCTTTAAGTATTCTCGATCAAGTGTTATCCTTTAGCGACAATCACGTCACGTTGGATAATGCGTTGGATGTGACAGGCAGCTTAACCGAAGCGTTGTTGGCGGATTATGTTCAAACAATTCAGGATAATGCGCCTAAACAAGCGTTGCAATTGTTGCAACAGATTTTGGCTGAAGGTAAAGATGCCCAACGTTTTGTGGAAGACTTAATTGAATATGTGCGCGACTTACTGTTGTATCAACAAGCACCCGAATTAGTCGCCGCAAGTGAAATGGATCTATTGGATGAACACTTCAAAGCGCTCAGTGCAGCGATGCCGGCTGACCGTTTGTACGGGGTGATTGATATCCTGAATGAAACGCAACAGCAATTGCGTTTCACGAACCATCCAGAAATCTATCTGGAAGTCGCAACGGTCCGCTTGACGCAAGTCCAGACAGCCCAAGTAACGACTACGATGGGTGCCGCACCAGCTGCTGATAATGAACAAGTCGCAGCGTTGAGTCAACAAGTTGCACAATTACAAGCGGCGTTACAAAAATTGGAAGCGGCGGGACCAGTGAGTGCTCCAGCTGCCAAGCCAAAGGCCAAACCTGCTAAGAAGATTAGTAAAAAGGTCAACCGTAAGGCGATTTATCCGGTATTGACAGATGCGACGCGGACCAATTTGGAGAATCTCAAAGAAGTCTGGCCGGATCTGTTGAATATGTTGGACGTTACCAAGCGCGCCGTGATGAAGGTTTCCGAACCGGTTGCAGCGAGTCAAAGTGGCGTTGTCGTCGCGTTTAACTACGCGATTTTATTCGAGCGAGCTAGCAATGATCAAGACCTTTTGAACATTTTAGAAAACGGCTTGAATCGTTTGACTGGCAACCCCTTCAAGGTAGTTTTAGTGCCCCACGATGTTTGGCCAGAAATTCGCCAGGAATATTTACAGAATCACGCAGTACCAAGTCAACAGGTAACAACTGATGACGAAGCAGAAGCAACGCCGAAACCAGAACAAAAACCGGCCGTTGTCGAACAAGCACAAGCTTTGTTTGGCGATGCGGTGGTTGTTAAAAAAGATTAACGTTTAAATTTGAAAGGAAGTAATGAAGATGCGCGGAATGGGTAATATGCAAGGTATGATGAAACAAATGCAAAAGATGCAAAAAGAAATGGGGCAAACACAAGAAGCCCTCAACAATACAGAATTTGTCGGCAAAGCAGCCAACGATTTAGTCGTGGTCACAATGACTGGCGACAAGAAGATGAAAGACATTGCCATTAAACCAGAGGCCATCGATCCAGATGATGTTGATATGTTACAAGACCTCATTATCATGGCAACTAACGAAGCGATGACTGAAATCGATAAACAAACACAAGCCCAAATGGGTAAATTTACTAAAGGCCTCCCATTTTAAGTGAGACATTAAGGAAGTGCATTGATGCAATATCCAGAACCAATTGCGAAGCTGATCGAAAGCTACATGAAGTTACCTGGGATTGGGAACAAGACCGCAACCCGATTAGCTTTTTACACGATTGATATGAATGAAGACGATGTGACGAATTTCGCCAAGAACTTAATTTCGGCACGTCGTGATCTGCATTATTGTAGTGTCTGTGGCAACATTACGGATGAAGACCCGTGCGAAATTTGTCGCGATACAACGCGGAGTCAAGACATGATCTTAGTGGTTGAACAACCGAAAGATGTCATGTCGATGGAACGGATGAATGATTATCATGGGCTCTACCATGTCTTGCATGGGGTGTTATCACCGATTGAAGGCAAGGGACCCGATGATATTAACATCGCCAACTTGATTAAACGATTGCAAAAAACACCGGCTAAAGAAGTTATCATTGCTACTAATGCAACACCGGAAGGGGAAGCAACGGCAATGTATATTTCGCGGTTGATTAAACCAGCTGGGATTAAAGTGACGCGTTTGGCGCACGGTTTATCAGTCGGTAGCGATATTGAATACGCAGATGAAATGACGTTGTTAAAAGCGGTTGAAGGGCGTCAAGAAATTTAAGAATGGTGGGTTTGCGATGTTTGGTAGAAAAAAACCGACATTAAAACAATTAGGTGATCAAGCCTTATTGGATTTAGTGTACCAAGTCAAAGATAAGTGGCAGATGGCCCAAAAGACGCAAGACAACGTCCGCGGACTCGATGACCAATTAGAGATGGAAAGTAAGATTCAACAAGCAAAGTTTGAATTCTTATTCCGCCAAGCCCGCCAACGTAAAGTAGCAGGTGAAGCAGTTTCGAAAGAAGCAGCAACTAGAAATACATTTAGATAGCGCGGGCATTCAGATGACAGCCGCAGCGTGAAGACAAGGTCGAGTGACTTTGTCTTTTTTTATTTCAAACGTCTGCTGTCGCACGCTAAACGCAAGAACATAACCGCCGGATACGCACTCTTCCCTTTACGTCTTTTGTTGAATCAAGTAAAATGGAAGTAACTCTATGGATGAAGAAGGTTGTTTTGTGGTAGGAAAATTAATTACGTTTGAAGGGCCGGATGGTGCTGGTAAGACAAGTGCGTTGATGGCTGTTGTACCGCTACTTGAATCCAAGTGCAACCAAGACATCATTGTTACGCGCGAACCAGGTGGCAATCCGATTGCCGAAAAGATTCGCAATGTCATTTTAGATGTTGAAAATACGGCAATGGATGACCGCACCGAAGCACTGTTATACGCTGCCGCTAGGCGACAACACATTGTTGAAAAGATTGAACCAGCGTTGGCTGATAACAAAATCGTGATTTGTGATCGATTTGTGGATAGTTCAATCGCTTATCAAGGGGTAGGTCGTGGCATCGGTGAGGAAGCCGTTGCGCAAATGAACTTATTTGCCACTAATGGATTAGCGCCCGATTTAACGTTATACCTTGATGTACCATCTGAAGTCGGTTTACAACGGATTAAACAGAATCGACAGGATCAATATGATCGATTGGACCAAGAGAAGTTGGCTTTTCACCAAAAAGTTCGGCAATCCTACTTACAACTTGCGCAAGATAATCCAGAGCGGATTCAAACGATTGATGCGACCGCAGACTTAGACACAGTTGTTGCCAAATGTCTGCAAGTGATTGAACAACGATATCCAGACTTATTCACAGCATAGAAAAGGGGAGATTGAAATGAAATTACTTTTAGCAATTGTTCAAGATAAAGATAGCAACTTATTAAGCAGCGAATTAATCGATGCCAACATTCGGGCAACCAAGTTGTCAACGACTGGTGGCTTCTTAAAATCTGGGAATACAACGTTTATCGTCGGAATTGAAGACGAACGGGTTCCTGAAGCGCTTAAGATTATTGAAAAAACGTGTCAGGCACGCGAACAATTCATGATACCGCCTGTTAATATGGATGCCACGATGGATAGCTCAATGTCATATCCGATTGAAGTGCAAGTCGGTGGGGCAACCGTCTTTGTGATGCCGATTGAACAGTTCCACCGCTTCTAATCGATGGCCAGTTTAACAATTGAACAGCTTCAACCCAAACTTGTGGCCCAGTTTGCCCAGATTATCGCGCGTGGACAGATGGCGCATGGTTATCTATTAGCTGGTGCACAGGGATTGGGGAAGACACAATTGGCACAGTGGTTGGCACTGCGTCTGTTCTGTCAACAAGTGACACCAGATGGGCAACCTTGTCGGACATGTCCGGAATGTCAGCGGATTTTGACGCATAATCATCCGGATGTCATTGAAATTAAGCCGGAAGGTAAGAGTATTAAGATTGCCGATATTCGCTATTTGAAACAAGAAGTGGCTAAGAGCGGGATGGAATCCAGTCAACGCTTATTCATTATTGAAGCTGCTGAAACGTTAACCGCCAGCGCGGCTAATAGTTTGTTGAAGTTCTTGGAAGAACCGGCGCAAAATGTTTACGCGATTTTATGTACGAGTAATAAAAATCAAATGCTCCCCACGATTTTATCACGGCTTCAAGTGATTGATCTGGCAGCATTGGCACCACAAATGGTGCAACAACAGTTTGAAGCAGCTGGTATTTTGCCACAACAAGCGCAGTTATTGGTGCATTTGACGAGTGACTTAGCTGAAGCACAGACCTTATTGGCGGATGATTGGCTATTACAAGTCAGTGCGAAGCTTGCCGCGTGGGCACAAAAAGTTGAACAACGTGATTTAGAAGCATTTGTGCAGATTCAGACGCAAATTTTACCAGTATTAGTTGATCGCCAACAGCAGAAGACCTTTTTAACTTTGGTGGGCTTATGGTATCAAGATTTATTGAATTGCCGCTATGAATTAGGCGTCACACCTTGTTTTGGTACGTACGAAAGCCAGTTAAATCAGGCCAGCGCCGCGTTGACTACCACGCAGTTGGTCGCTCAGACGGAATATGCTTTACAAGCACAACGCATTTTTGAACAAAATATTAGTTGCCAAAACGTCTTAGAGAGTTTAACGTTAAAGTTAATTGCATAGTAAAACGCATAACCAGCGTATCGGGAGGATATCAACGGTGAGTAAAGACTTATATGAACAGTTATCAGACATTGAACAGCAAGCTAAATTGACGTTTGAGGGGCTCAGTGAAATGAAAGCAGTCCTTGCCGAAGTCCTTGAGAAAAACGCTGAATTAAAGATTGAAAACAAGCACTTGCGGGAACATTTGCAAGAATTGGAACCATCAGCCACCCCGCAAACGGGTAAGGAAGGGGCTCAAGCCCTTTCGAAATCAAAACAAAACTTACAGAATCTTTACGAAGAAGGCTTCCATATCTGCCCGTACTTTTATGGGTCACGACGCGAAAATAACGAGCCTTGCGCATTTTGTAATGATGTCATCTACGGCGAACGAACAAACGATTAAAAAAGGCAGGGCAAAAGGGATGCTTACTTTTGGCCTGTCTTTATGTCATTATTGATGGATCTTGAAAGGATAGAACATGCAAACACAATCAAGTTTTAAAACGACGGAAACGGGAACTTTATTTTTAGTACCAACCCCCATCGGTAACTTAGGCGATATGACCTACCGGGCAATCGATACATTGAAATCGGTCGCACTGATTGCTGCTGAAGATACACGGAATACGCAGAAGTTATTGAACCACTTTGAGATTGAAACGAAACAAATTAGTTTCCACGAACACAATACGCAACAACGGATTGAAACGCTGATTGAAAAATTAGAAGCCGGTGACGATATTGCGCAAGTTAGTGATGCGGGGATGCCATCGATTAGTGATCCCGGTCATGAGCTCGTTAAAGCTTGTATTGAAGCGGGCATTTCAGTGGTGCCGTTACCTGGAGCCAATGCTGGGATTACAGCGTTGATTGCTTCGGGCATCACACCACAACCGTTTACGTTCTACGGTTTTTTGCCCCGTAAAGGCAAGGAGTTAACGGAAGCCGTAACGACGTTGGCACAAAAGCCAGAAGCACTTATCTTCTATGAAGCACCGCATCGTTTGAAAAAGACGTTGCAAGCTTTGCTCAGTACGTTTGGCGTCGATCGTAAAGTCACCTTGGGGCGCGAACTCACGAAGAAGTTCGAAGAATTCATTCGTGGCGACCTAGAAGAAGTGCTTGCTTGGACGACTGAAACAGAATTACGTGGTGAATTTGTGATGATAGTTGCTGGAAATCCAGCGCCAGATGCAACGGTCAGTGCAGTTGCAACGGAATCGCTATCCCTTCCTGAACAAGTGGAAGCCCAGATTCAACAAGGAGCCAGCCCCAACGTGGCGATTAAGACGGTCGCTAAGGCAAATGGCTTGAAAAAACAAGTCGTTTATAATGCCTACCACGAATTAACAGAATAGAGGTCACGCCATGCCAGGAAAGCAATATTCAGAAAACTATCAAATTCCGTATTTCGAAACGGATATCAAGGGCGAATTAACGCTCGCATCCTTAGTGAACATTTTAATTTTAGCATCAGAGCATCAACTCAATGCGCTCAACGTCGGTGAAGCGACAATGCATGCGCTCAATCTTGGTTGGGTGGTCACGCAGTATCAAATGAAGATTACGCGGATGCCGAAGGTGGATGAAAAAGTTAGAATTGTGACTGAAGCTGAGAGTTACAACAAGTATTTCTGTTACCGGAATTTCTGGTTATATGATGAAGCCGGCAACGAATGCGTCTTCGTCCAAAGCATCTTCGTGATGATGTCGTATGAAACACGGAGTATGGTGCAAGTTGTGCCGGAAATCATGGTACCATTCGAGTCAAGTGAGATTAAAGGCAGCAAACGATTCCCACGGATTAAGAAGATTGATCCCGAACAAGTGACGACCAAAGAATATCGTGTGCGTTATTTCGATATTGATGGTAATCAACACGTTAATAACGTCCATTATTTTGAATGGATGTTGGATGCGCTCGATTATGACTTCTTGACGACGCACCGCGTATCAAGTGTCAACATCCGCTACGGCCACGAAATTCAATACGGTCAAATGACCCAAAGCATGGTCGAACAACTCATAGTTGATGATATAATCACAACACGGCATAAAGTCGCCGTGGATGACCTAAGTGCAGCAGAAGCAGAGATTACGTGGAAAGAGTGCTGAGTCGAACGGGTTGGCTTTGAGGATTAACTGAATAATTGGGATTATGGCGGGTCTTAGCCATAATCCCAATTATTCAGTTAACCGGAAAAGGCAGTTCGAGGAAGCGCGTTTAAACGAAAGAAAGCCCCATTCACAGATAAAGTTGTGATGGGACTTTCTTTTGTTATCTTCGAATATTTATTGAAACGTGCTTTTTGAAACAGCTCCCTGCGCTTAACCCAATTTACCAAATCGGCGATTTCATCGCCAATTCGGCAAATCCAGTTAATGCTCAGAAGCTAACCGTTTTAAACGCACTCTATGATGTTGCGTTGCTGACAAATTCTTTTAATGCTGCGCCTGTTTTGCCTGCGCTGAGGCCGACTTGTAGTTTGAGGCGTGCTTTTGGTCCATTGAGGCCTTGGCAGAAGGTGACGCCCATCTGTTTAAGCTTTACACCGCCGCCTTGGTAATCGTAGACGTCTTCGGCAATCCCATTGAAACAGCGAGAAACAAGTACGATGGGGATGTTGCGATCTAATAGCGCTTGAACAGCGGGTAAGGTTGCTGGTGGTAAGTTACCAGCCCCGAGTGCTTCGATAACGAGCCCTTTGGTGTTGGGTTGGTTGATGGCGTCGAATAAAGTCCCATCCATGCCAGCGTATACTTTTAAAAGATAAACAGGTTCGACAAGGGTTTTGATGTCGCAAATTTCAGAACGAATTAATTCTTGGAAGAAATTCGCATTGTGTTTGCTGACCAAACCGATGGGACCGAAAGTTGGCGTTCTAAAGGTTGCGACGTTCGTCGTGTGCGTCTTCGTGACATACCGTGCTGTGTGAATCTCATCGTTCATCACGACTAGCACACCTTTATCATGGGCATCGTTAGAAGCAGCTGTCCAAACGGCACTAATCAAGTTGTGTAATCCGTCTGCGCCGATTTCATTCGACGAGCGCATCGCACCAGTCACGACGACGGGGATATTGTTGGGAAGTGTCAAGTCTAAGAAATAGGCGGTCTCTTCGAGGGTATCCGTTCCGTGTGTGACAACAACGCCATCAATCCCGTCTTCTTCAGCTTGTTGGATTCGATTCTTAAGGTTTAACATCACAGCGGGTGTGATGTGTGGTGAAGGAAGATTGGCGAACTCTTCACTTTCAATGATTAATTGATTATCGAACAGCTTTTCAAAGCCGGCCATTGGATTTTGATCTGTGGGTGCAACCGCGCCATCTTCGTCCGCAGACATTGCGATTGTGCCACCAGTATGGAGGACTAAAATTTTCTTCATGTTTAATGAACACCTTTCTTTAAATCCGAATTACTCATCTGTAAGTATAGCAAATTTTCTGTAAGAGTTGCTGAAAAACGAAAATCAATTGCTTGTAATTAAATAACGTTAGTGATACATTTAAGAGGTTCTAAAAATTCGGAGTAGGACTGAAGCGTTAAGTGCTGGTGGAACGGAATGTGAACACCAGACGAAAAGCAGCAATGCTTGCGATTTCAGTACCGCATTCGCCGCAGTATTATTTGTGGCAGCTCCAAAAGGGAGATGCTTTTTATGGTTAATGGTCAGATTTTTGGTGTTAAGCTAGACACTAGACGCGTTGTTTTACTAGCTGTTTTAATTGCTTTACAATTGGTGGTTGCACGCTTTGCAATTTCACTAACGATTTTCAGAATTAGTTTTGGATTCATCGTTACTGCCTTAATGGGGTGGTGGTTTGGCCCAGTATGGGCGGGACTTGCCGCCGTCATTGGCGACCTCATCAATAGTTTGATGATTGGGGTTCCAGGTGGTTATTTCCCAGGCTTCACACTTTCAGCGTTTCTAGGGGCTTTCATCTATGGGTGTTACTTCTACCGGCAAAAGATTACATGGTGGCGAGTGATTGCCGCCGTTGTGACAGTTGTGCTGATCGTTAACCTCGGTTTGAATTCATGGTGGGTGTCGATTATTAGTCATACACCATTTGGTTTTCACTTTACGGCACGGGCCATTGGGGAAGCTGCCACATTAGTGATTCATCCGATTATTTTATACATCGTGATGCATTTCGAACCGATTATTAGATTAAAAGATAGAGTATTATAAATGAGTAGGTGTTATCTATTTGAAGATAACGCCTTTTTTTGTGGAAACCGGCTTTTTATGCTAGAATAACAAGGATTATAAGCAGAAGAAGGATGAAATAATGAAGCTATTGGCAATGGATACCTCGAATCAAGCGGTGAGTGTGGCACTCCTTGAAGATCATCAAATTTTAGGCGAAATGACTGTTAATATTCGTCAAACACATAGTCAGACGTTACTTCCAATAATTGATCAACTATTAAAACAAACAAAAACCACCATTGAAGATATCGATCGCTTTGTCGTTGCAGAAGGTCCGGGTTCATACACGGGATTGCGGATTGCGGTGACAACGGCTAAATCTTTTGCTTGGACGCTTAATAAGTCATTGGTCGGGATTTCGAGTTTAGCATTGCTAGCGGCCAATGTGATGGATACGACCGCCTTGATTGTACCGCTGTTTGATGCACGCCGCGACAATGTTTTCGCGGGGGTCTATCAGTGGCAAAATGGGACATTGCAAACCGTTGTGGCCGATCAACACGTTTCACTAGAAGCACTACTGGCACAATTACAATTATTGGCAGAACCCGTTTATTTTGTGGGGAATGACGTTGCGTACTTTAACGAACAGATTCAAGCTGCATTAGGAAGTAACGCGCATTTCGTGTCCGCCAACCATAATTTACCGCATGCCAGCGTCTTGGGTGAATTAGGCTTGATGGCTGAACCTATCGCGGATATCCATGGCTTCGGACCCGTTTATTTACGCAAGACGGAAGCAGAAGTTAACTGGGCAAAAACGCATGATGAGCGAGGCGCTGATTCGTATGTGGAACAAGTTTAGGGAATACCTCAGACCCCAGATTTGGATCAAGAAAGAAATGCCTTACACAACTCGGCGCGTTGAAATTGATGAGACGACATTTTACTTAGCACGCGCGAGTCAAAATGATATTACGGCATTGTTGGACATTGAACGGTCGGTCTATGCCGGTCAGACGCCGTGGGATCGTTGGGCCTTCACTAGTGAGTTGAGCAAGCGCAAGACATCGTTGTATCTGGTTTTATGCCAAGGGACTGAAGTCGTAGCGTTTGTCGGTGCATGGTTTTCAACCAATGAAGCTCATATTACGAATATCGCGGTGCGGCCAAGTTATCAAAAACGTGGTATTGGACACTTTTTGGTGCACGAAATGGTTAGTTTAGCCCACGATTATCCCAGTCAAAAAATTACACTAGAAGTACGCGCCAGCAACACAAGCGCTCAAGCTGTTTATCAGCGGTTGGGTTTTACAGTGGTGCGGACGCGTCCCAATTATTACATTCAGGAAAAAGAAGATGCATTCAGTATGTGTCGGATATTGAGTCAATAGGAGTCAGTCATGTCGGAAAAACGAGAATTAATTTTAGCATTTGAATCTAGTTGTGATGAAACGAGTGTGGCCGTCATCGAAGACGGCCATGTTATTTTAAGCAACATCATTGCTACCCAAATTAAGAGTCATCAACGTTTCGGTGGGGTGGTACCCGAAGTGGCCAGTCGCCATCACGTTGAACAAATCACAGTTTGTACACAAGCGGCTTTAGAAGAGGCCGAGGTCACTTACGCTGATTTAACAGCGGTTGCAGTCACTTATGGACCCGGATTAGTCGGCGCCTTATTAATTGGCGTGACAGCTGCCAAAGCGATTGCTTACGCACACCACTTACCATTGATTCCAGTCAATCATATGGCGGGGCATATTTACGCGGCGCGGTTTGTTAAACCTTTAGAATACCCATTGTTGGCTTTACTGGTTTCAGGTGGTCATACTGAATTGGTGTACATGCCAGCCGCCGGCGAATTCGAAATTATCGGTGATACACGGGATGACGCAGCAGGTGAGGCCTACGATAAAATTGGTCGCGTCCTCGGGGTTCAATACCCAGCCGGTAAAGAAATCGATCGGCTTGCCCACTTAGGTCAAGATACATTTAAATTCCCACGTGCGATGCTCAAGGAAGATAATCTTGACTTCAGCTTTAGTGGTTTGAAGAGTGCCTTTATCAATACAGTGCATCATGCCGATCAAATCGGTGAGACGCTGAACCACGAAGACTTAGCCGCTAGTTTCCAAGCGAGTGTGGTCGAAGTGCTCACCACTAAAACGATGTACGCTGCGCGTCAATTAAACGTGCGCCAACTCGTTGTGGCCGGTGGGGTGGCTGCCAATCAAGGTTTACGTGAAGGTTTAGCAACAGCTATTAAGGCATCCGGAATGGATTTAGACCTCATCATGCCACCGCTTCGATTATGCGGCGATAACGGCGCCATGATTGGGGCCGCAGCGCATATCGAATTACAAAAACAACAATTTTCTGATCTAAGTTTAAATGCAGTCCCTGGTTTGGATTTTCCATACGGTGCATAAAATACGAATTCAAAAAGCCTGTCGATAATTTCGACAGGCTTTTTTGCTTAAATGGATTGCTTAGTTGATTGTAAGGTAGTATATATATCCGTCGGCAGTGCTACTATCAACGGACTGAGCTGATCCACGCCAATCAGTGTTAAATCGTGCATAGCACGTGTGACGAGTGTGTAGAGGAGATCTACGTCTGATTGGGCACCGAAGGTCTTCCTGGAGATGTCGTAGCCAATCACAGCGTCGAACTCGAGCCCTTTGGCTAAGTATAATGGAAGGATTAGGATGCCTTTGGGTAAACTACGGGTTGTTTCACTGATGAGTGTGACGTGTTCATCGAGTGTTAAGCTAGCGTAGAGTTGGTGGGCGACTTGTTGGTTCTTGGTGAGAATCGCAACGGTCGCGTGTTCTGCCTGGAGATGGCGGATTTCTTGGGTCAGTGTAGCTAGCGCTTGGTCGTTTGGCGTCTCAATGACGCGCGGTAGGCGCCCGTCACGGCTGAAGGCCTGGAGGGCTATTTCTTTTGGCAAGAGTGCCTTGGCGAAGTTGGTGATTGGGGCGGTCGCACGGTAACTCTTGGTTAAGCTAATTTGGTTAATTTTTAAGCGGGGAAAAGCGGCGGTCAGTTGATCGATGAAGTGGCCGGTTTGGTAGGTCGCCGTGAAGACATCCTGTGCGTAATCGCCGAGCACGGTTAATTTCGCGTTGGGAAAGGCGTGGTGGATGTAAACGAATTGAGCGATGCTGTAATCCTGCATTTCATCGATGAAGAGGTATTGAATGCCGTGATTTTGGCCGCTGTCGGTTAATAAGTCGCGCAGGTATAGAATTGGGCTGGCATCACTGAGCCCGACGATGTGGCGTTCATTGTTATCCGCGACTTGGCGAATCATGGCGTCCCAAACTTTCGTAGGGATGTCGGCAGGGCAAGCACCACTTAAGAAGTGTTGATATTCTGTGGATTCATCTAGGAAATAATCATTGTAGATTGATTCATAGAGTGGGGCGAAATAACTTTGAACGATTTCACGAGCGATGAAAGCTTGTTCATCATCGCCAGAATCGAATTCGCGGTCACCGACAATCGTCCGGTAAGCATCATCGGTTAAGGTATCGATTTTTTCAGCGACCCAGTCGAGATGAACTTCGAGGTTGATTTGGCGTTTAAGCCGTTTGATGAGCGTGTTTTTAGTGGCGAGGAATTTGTTGCCGGGTAACATATTTGCGGGGAGCGCGAGATAAATTTGATTCATCTGATCCTTAGTAAAAAATGGGCGGTCTTCGAAGTATAGATCGTTGAATGCCAACGGTTGGGTTGAGGCTTGTTTAACGTAAGCTTCAATCGCGTGCATAAACGCTGCGCTTTCTTTATACCGGCGCATGGCTTGCGTCATTTCAGGAAAACTGGTTTGATCTTTTTCGAAGCGGTCAAAGAGGTTCTCAACCTGTAAACCCGAGAAGCGATGACTTAAGAACTCGGCCATCGTCACTTGGCGCATGTTTTTCTCGCCTAAACTAGGCAGGACTTCTGAAATATAATGGCTAAATAAACGGTTGGGTGAGAAGAGCACCATTTGGTCGGCTTCGAGCTGACTGCGGCTGTGATAGAGTAAAAAGGCGATGCGTTGCAAGACAGCTGAGGTTTTACCACTACCGGCGACTCCTTGGACGATCAGTAAGTCAGCGGTTGTATCGCGAATGATATCATTTTGTTCTTTTTGAATCGTGGCAACGATGTTTTGCATGTATTCGTCACTTTGTTCACCGAGGACGGATTGTAAGAGTTCATCACCGACAGTTTCGTTCGTATCAAAGACGTGTTCGATTTGACCGTTTTGAATCTTGAATTGGCGTTTGAGTTTGAGGTCAACTTTGACAGGGCCATTTGGCGTCTCGTAAGTCACTGGACCGAGTGTCCCATTATAGTAGATACTCGAAACAGGGGCGCGCCAGTCGTAGATTAAGAAGTTGTCTTGGTCGTCGATAAAAGTGGCGGTCCCAATGTAGAGTGATTCCGTTTCACCATCTTCGGTGATGTCAATCCGACCGAAGTAAGGAGAGTTGACGAGATCGGTCAGGCGTGCTTGTTGGCTAGTCAGTAATTTTTCGTTTTCGACAGCGGCGGCGACCAATTGTTTTTGTTGTTGGACCGCGGCGTTGGTTTCCATGCGGTCATCGACTTCGGTAATGTTGACTTTCGTATTGTCGCCGTAACGTTGTTCGATGTCTTTGGTTTCATTGTAGGCGTTGGCCAATTGTTGGTTAATCACTGTGAGACGTTTGTCGACCTGTGTAACTGTGCGGTCAACGCGCGCTTGTTCTTGTTGTTTTGTGTCTTCGTGTAACATAGCAGCCTCCAATTGTTAGTTGTTATATTATAAGCGTCTTGGGGTAAAAAAGCGACCGATTGACATTCATTTTAAAATCCGTTAGTATGACAGTAATTCAACAGACAAAGTGAAGGATAAGTAGCAACTGATATTTTCTTGAACAGGAAGCGGCGGAACTGAGAAGTCGTCAAGAAGTTGGTTGTGAATTGGGCCTTCAATCGGGAATTAGTGAGTAACTAATTCGGGTAGCACCCTTATCGCGTGAGTGGCACGGATGATTTTCGTGCAATTTAGGTGGTACCACGTAGAAGCGTCCTAATTGTTTAATCACAATTAGGACGCTTTTTTTGAGTTGATAGATGAAATTGGAGGGTATTATTATGAACAAAAAAATTATCTTAACCGGCGATCGACCAACCGGTAAATTACACATTGGGCATTACATTGGTTCATTACGCAACCGGGTAGCGATGCAAGATTCAGGCGAATACGAAACATTTATCATGGTTGCCGATCAACAAGCTTTAACGGATAACGCACGCGATCCTGAAAAAATCCGGAACAGTCTCTTCCAAGTGGCTTTGGATTATTTATCAGTTGGGATTGATCCCGCTAAAACAACCGTCTTCGTGCAATCACAAATTCCTGCTTTGAGTGAATTAACGATGCATTATTTGAACCTTGTGACGGTTTCGCGTTTACAACGCAATCCAACCGTTAAAGCTGAAATCCAACAAAAGAATTTTGAACAAAGTATTCCAGCGGGCTTTTTAATTTATCCAGTCAGCCAAGCTGCTGATATCACGGCGTTCAAAGCAACGACAGTTCCTGTTGGTGATGATCAAGAACCAATGTTGGAACAAACCCGTGAAATCGTACGGACGTTTAACAACGTTTACGGACAAGAAATTTTAGTTGAACCAGAAGGGGTCTTCCCACCAAAAGGCGAAGGACGCCTACCTGGTTTAGATGGGAACGCCAAGATGAGTAAGTCATTAGGCAATGCGATTTACCTATCAGACGATGCCCAAACGCTTGAAAAGAAAGTGATGTCAATGTACACTGATCCATTGCATATCAAAGTAACCGATCCTGGTCACATTGAAGGCAACACAGTCTTTACCTATTTAGATGCCTTCGATGATGATCGTGAAAAAGTGGCTGAACTCAAAGCGCAATATCAAGCTGGTGGTTTGGGTGATGTGAAGATCAAACGTTACTTGAACGAAGTCTTGCAAGCGAAGTTCGCACCCATTCGTGAACGTCGTGCTGAATTTGAAAAGAATCCAGAAGCCGTTTATAAAATGTTAGAAGAAGGTAGCAAGAAGGCCAATGCTGTTGCAGAACAAACCCTTAAAGAAGTGCGGGATGCAATGGGGATTAATTACTTTAACTAATCCTATTCAAATTAAAAAAACAGTTAAACAAGTCGCTGAATGACTTGTTTAACTGTTTTTTTATAGACTAATATAGTGGGATAATAGATGCTTTTTGATGGTACTTTAAAGGTGAATATGAGAGACTTAATTCAATTTAAGACAGATGTAAACGCTGTTTTTGGTGTATAATTTGAGAAGTTATCAACATGGAGCAAAGGAGAATTGATATGCATGATTTAACTAAAGGTAATCCGTTGAAATTAATTATCTTATTTACCGGCCCATTATTGATTGGGAATATTTTTCAGCAACTCTATAGTGTCATCGATACCTTAATCGTTGGGCGGACAATTGGTGTTAATGCGTTAGCAGCAGTTGGCTCAACGGGTGGATTGAACATGCTGATTATCGGTTTTTGTACAGGGACCACGGCTGGGTTGTCCATCTTGACAGCCCAACGCTATGGTGCTCAAGACTATCGCGGCGTTAAGCGCAGCTTTGCGACGAGCATTCTGATTAGTTTGGTGATAACCATCATTTTGACAGTTATTAGTCTATTATTTGCTCGACATATTTTGGTCATGATGAAGACGCCGGCCAGCATCATTGTTGATGCTCAACGGTTTATTATGATTATCTTTGGTGGGATTTTTGCCTCGATGGCGTTTAACTTACTTTCGAATATCATTCGCGCACTTGGGGATAGTCGAACCCCCCTCTTTTTCTTAGTAATTGGGGTCATTGTGAATATTGTGTTAGATTTTATTTTTATTTTAGGCTTTCATATGGGCGTTGAAGGGGCCGGGTTTGCGACGGTCTCTGCACAAATAATTGCGGCTGTGTTATGCTTACTATATATTTATCGCCGCATTCCGGTCCTCGTTTTACGGCCGAAGGATTTTCGCGTGACGCGCAAAGATGTCATGGATCATCTCAAGGTTGGATTACCGATGGGCTTTCAATCGTCAATTATTGCAATTGGCTCAATCGTGATCCAAATCATGTTGAATACATTGGGTGCTAGCGCGGTTGCTGCTTACACAGCGGCTGGGAAGATTGATCAATTAGCAACTCAAGTTGGGAATTCATTTGGGATTACCTTGGCGACATATTCCGCACAAAATTACGGTGCACGTGAATTTGGACGAATCAGTAAAGGGGTCCGCCAGACACTAATGGTGTCAATCATCTTTAGTTTAGTGATGGGCGCGTTGATCATTGCCTTTGGACGACCACTGGTTAACCTGTTTATCGGGAACAATCAACCGCACGTGACGGATTTAGCACAAATCTACTTCCGCTTTAACAGTAGTTGTTACTTTATTTTGGCAATCTTATTTGCCATTCGCTACACCTTGCAAGGTTTGGGGCAGAGCTTTATTCCAACCTTAGCGGGGATTGCGGAGTTGTTCATGCGGATTTTTGCCGGGATCTTCCTCGTGCAGCAATTCGGCTTCATGGGCGCAAGTTTAGCCAACCCACTCGCTTGGATTGGTTCATGTTTGGTGCTATTGAGTTCCTATTTCAAGACAATGCACCAACTGAAGCGTCGTGAAGCAGGTAAGAATAGGGAGGAACAGGATGTTTAAAAAGTATTTATTGGTCGGCTTATCGTTGACCATGTTGGCGTTGGGTGGCTGTCAGGCGACACAATCTAGTCAACCAACGCACGAGAATGCACCAACAATTGCAAATAAAAAACAAGTTAAAAAAACAACGGCAATCTTGGCTGAGAAGACCTTTAAGTCAGGCGACAATGCCTATTTAGAAGTGAACCATAATAAATCAACGTTGGATGTCCGTCAATGGCAAACCGAACGGATCAAGTATGGTGCGTTGGATGGTTTAAATCGGACAACGACTAATACGGCTTTCTTATCGAAAGAGACGTTAGGCCGTTCAAACACACGCCATCGTCAAACGTGGCAACCAACCGGCTGGCATAATCAACCCGTGATGATTGATGGCCAACGGGTCTTTCCTGAAAGTCGCGGCCATTTGATTGCATACGCGATTTCGTTTAATTTCAACCGAGATGGTGTTTTCCAAAAAGGGGAACTCGGCAGTAGCAATAATCCGAAGAACTTAGCGACACAAACGGTCTTCAGCAATCAACGTACCATGCAGATTTTTGAAGACCAGGTTCGCCAAGCACTAACGCAAAATAAAAAGGTGATTTACCAAGTGACAACTGTGTTCCGTGGAGATGAATTGATGCCCCGCGGTTACTGGGTTCAAGCAATCTCAACAGATAAGAAGTTGAACTTTAATGCGTATGTTTGGAATGTACAACCTAAGATGCAATTTGACTATGCAACCGGTCGCGGCCATTACGATGGATCGATGGCGGTGGTGGATCAGTATGCAGGCAATCCTTATCAGAATTAAGTAGAACCAAAAAAAGCGCCGTCTCAAGATTAATTGAGACGGCGCTTTTTTTGCTTAATGCACAATTACTACTTACTTAGAAACTAACCGTTTTAAACGTACTTTAAACATGCTTCGATAGCCATAACCTTCCGGTTCACTACACAACAAAAATCATGGCCGGAAACCACCATAATTCCTGGTGATAGGCTAATCTTCAAGTGATAAACGGCTATCTCAGCACTTTATGGCAGGTCATTGCCTGCTGCCAAGTATAGGTCGTACCATTCTCTTCTGGTGAGGGTGACTTTGTCTGCTTCGCAGATTTGTGCTAGGCGGCCGGGGTTCATTGTGCCGACAACGACTTGCATGCTGGCTGGAATTCTGAGGAGCCATGCGCTAGCAATTGCGTTGACGTTGGTGTCATGTGCCTTGGCAACTGATTGGAGTGCTGCGTTTAATTCTGGAAATTTCGGATTATCGATGAAGACCCCTTCAAACATGCCGTATTGATAAGGACTCCATGCTTGAATGGTCATATTCGTGAGGCGTGAGTATTCTAATAAACCACCATCGTGATGAATGCTGCGCGCGTCTTGCATATTGGTATGCACGCCGGCATCAATCATACCAGTGTGCATCAAACTGAATTGGAGTTGATTAGCAATCAATGCTTGCGGCACTGCTTGTTGGAGTAAGTCGACTTGACCGGGATTGAAGTTGCTGACCCCGAATTGGCGGACTTTACCACTATTTTGCAATTTTAAGAAGGCTTCAGCGATTTCATCCGGTTCCATGAGTGGATCAGGTCGGTGGAGCAGTAAGGTGTCAACATGATCAAGTTGTAATCGGTTGAGGCTGGCTTCAACACCTTCGATGATGTGTTCCTTTGAAAAGTCGTACATTTTTTTGCCGATGCCGACTTTGGTTTGAACGAGCACTTGATCACGGTCAATATGACTGGCCTTAAGGGCGTTCCCGAATTTAATTTCGGAAGCACCATCGCCGTAAATATCAGCGTTATCAAAGTAATTAATTCCATGTTCATAGGCGGTTTCGAGCATTGTCAGGGCTTCTTGGTCGCTCAGTTGTGGGATGCGCATGACACCCCAGACAATTGGCGAAGCCATTAAGCCGCTGCCACCAACATTGATTTTTTGCACTATCAATCACTCCTTTTATTTGATGCTTTTAACCTACCACAAAGTACCATTAATGAAAAGAAAAGGCTTTCCTGAATTTCAGGTCGTCACTGGCGACAATTTTCGGTATACTAATCACAATAGACAGGAGACAGTTAGATGACAGATAAGAAAGCACAGGCACCGCGGCTAAATCCACAACTTGAGACGGTACAGCTTACTGCGTTTGAACCAGATGAGACTTATGAAGGTTTGTTTTTCGAAGAACTAACGTTGAAGCAAACCGAAGTTGAGATGTTATTCTTTAAAGGCTGTTTATTTAAAAATTGTCAGTTTGAACAAGTCGACTTTAATAACTGTGATTTTCAAGATGTGCAATTCGAACACTGCGCGTTGTTAAACTGTTCGTTGACGAATGATCCCTTCCAACGAGTCGCGTTTAATGGTTGCCAGTTGATTGGTTCCGATTTTGCAGAGGCTGGTCTGAATGATGTCACGTTCGACACTTGCCAAGCGGATTACACCGGCTTTAACTTTGCGCGGATGCGGCATGTCGACTTTAAAGATTGCAGTATGCAAGAAGTCTCACTCGGGCAAGTTGATTGGCAGTGGCTAACAATGATCGGGAATCGTTTGAACGGCATGGATATGACTGGCACGAATTTGAAGAATCTCGATATCAGTCAGAATCAATTCGAAAAAGCGACTTTCACGCTCGAATTATTACGTGGGGCGACCATCAGCACAGAACAGACGCTCGTGATTATGAGCGCGTTGCGAATTAACGTCCGCTAGCTTGCCGGTTTTTAAAGGCAATTATCAGACAACTGATTGTTGCGATGAGCATCACAAGCACAGCGAAGAAATCTTGGTGCAACAGCTGGCAGAGGCCGCTGATACATAAAGCGATGAATAAAATAAGTGGGATTTTAAGGTTGGCTTTCATTGGTCATTCCCCCGTACTTTAATCTGAAAAGGCAGCGACAAAATATTGTGGCTGCCTTTTCGTTTGATTTTTAATAATTAATCTTGTATGTCAATTCAACAAAATGACCGATTTGACGGCTATTGATAAGTTCCAATGGCATATCGGTTAAGTGCGTGCTGACCAGTGAAATGCCGTCACCCAGGAGAACTGGCGCAATGGTGATGATGAGTTCATCGACTAACTGGGCTTTAAGCAATTCGGTAAAGATTTCTGCACCACCCACAAGCCAGATATTGCCGCCATCTTCTTTTTTTAATTGACGCATGAACTCAGGAATATTCCCAGCAACGACATGTGTTCGATCTTCTGTATCATGTAACGTTTTCGAGAAGACATAGCCGTTTTTATCTTGGTAAGGATAGGTGCCGGCTAATTTAAGACTTTGTTCATATGTCTTACGCCCCATCACAACGGTATCGACGGTGCGTTGGAAAGCTTGAATTGCAGCGTCTGATTCGGATGAATCGAGTGCAGCTAACCAAGCAGTACTACCATCTTTTTCAGCGATGAAGCCATCTAGACTCTGAGCAAGGTATAAAATTACTTTTCGCGAATTTGGTTCTGTCATAGTCAACACGTCCTTTAAATTAAGATTACCTTTATTATAACAGTTTTAACCGCTTTCATACATTCTAAACCGTTGGTAATTTAACTGGATTTGGCTTATCATGAAAAGCAAAGCTGTTTACTAAAAGGAGACCAAAAATGACAACTACTGAATTTTCCCCAGAAATCCAAAGTTTAATTGACCAGGTTCAAAAGAATTATCCTCAACCCATTAAGATCCGGGTCGCAGATGCAGCGTCTGGGATGTTAAAACATGATCAGGCACAACGCGTTTTAAATAACGATGGCAGCTTGGCAATCTTAATTACCGATGCGACAGCGGCCGATTATGCTTTATCACACGAATTATTGCACTTACTATTATTATCAATCGGTTTTCCACAAATCATGACCGATGTCACCACGCAGGATGCGCAACTCGATGAACAATTGGTTGCGACCGGCACAACTTTGTACAATGCCGCTGTGCACATGGTGATTCAAAAAGAACAAGAATCCCATGGCTTTGTGGATGTTGAAACTAAACAAGCCTACCTTGAAGGTCTACGAGATAATCTGACCCCGGAAAAAGACGATCCCGAAAATAGATGGGTGATTTTCCGCGTATTAACGCTGTTAGATGCCCTCGTCTTCTTTGATGGTGGCAACCAACAACTGTTAAAACAGTGGACGGCTGATTATCCGATTGCGTTTGCCCAAGCCGAAATTCTCTATCATGTGTTGGCACGCAAAACAATTGATTCACCATTCACATTACGGCGGGCTGTGATTAACTTGTGGGTTGCGTTTGATCGCGTGTTATCAACCCTAGGATTTGCTGAAACGAACCTCCAACAACTCTTGACATTGACGCCGGTATTAAGTGAACGGCAACTACGATTAGAAGTGCGCCAAGTCTACGATATTTTACATTCCGAAAATCTATTTGCGACCGCAACGAACCAAAAAGCGTATGTTGGAATTGGTAAGAGTGATCAACAAAATGCTTTTGTCTTAGGGATTCCAGAAGACAAGGCAACACCGGAATATTTCAAACGATTGTATGATTTATCAGTGCAAACCTTCTTAGATGAAATTGGAATGCCGTATTCATTAAGAAAATGAGTGCGTTCAAGCTGGTCAACTTTTGAGCATTAGCACAGGGAAGCGAATTAGCGACGCAGTCGATGATTTGATTCACAGTGCTAAGCACAGAAAGTTAGCTTGAAAAGCACGTTAAAGAACAGAGTGCGTTAATTCGCGGTTAGCTTTTGAGCACTTGCCTAATCAGACGGATAAGCGCCAAAGGCGATTGGCCGACTGATGTAGCAAAGCGCAGAAAGCTGCGAATTAAAAGCACGTTAAAAAGGAGTGATGGTGATGACTTTTAAATCAATGTTGCATGCGGCACAGCATGTTGTTTTCTTGACGGGTGCGGGCGTGTCAACGGCTTCTGGCATTCCAGATTATCGATCGAAAACGGGGTTGTATCATCAGCAAGCCAATCCAGAATATTTATTAAGTCACACGAATTTAATCACCAATCCAGCCAGTTTTTATGAATTTGTCACGCAGCAGATGTATTTTCCTGAAGCAAACCCAAATGTCATTCACCAAGTGATGGCGACGATTGCGAATCAAAAGGGGCAGATTATCACCCAAAATGTTGATGGGTTGCACACAAAAGCAGGCGCGCGGGATGTGATTGAATTTCATGGTAGTTTATACCGTGTCAGCTGCCAAAAGTGTGGCCAAGCAGTGCCTTATCAGGCCTATTTAAAGGATATGCATCATCAAGATTGTGGTGGGATTTTGCGACCAAATATCGTTTTATATGAAGAACCGATTGATCCGACGGTGATTGAACGGTCGATTCAGGCGATTGAAGCGGCGGATTTAATTGTCGTGGTCGGGACGTCATTTCGTGTGTACCCATTTGCAAGTTTAATTGAATATCGCCGTCCAGATGCCCAATTAGTAGCGATTAATCAAGAGGCATTACAATTTGAAATGCCAGTCACTATGATACAAGCGGATGCGACACCCGTTTTTGCCGCACTAGCAACTAAGGAGTGAGCCCATGTTAACTGAACACTATCAAAAAATTGATGCAATTGATGCCCAATTGGCGGTTTTATTTGAAGAACGCATGCAAGTCACCAAGCAAATTGCAACAATCAAGCATGAACAAAAAATCGGCTTGACGGACATCCAACGCGAAAAAGCGGTGATGGATGCGCGCCTTGCTGCGGTTAAAGATCCAGCACTCGCAGATTACGTAAGGGATTTATACCAAACGTTAATTTTAATTTCGAAACAATATCAAGTAAAATTGATGAAGGCGATGAAAGAAGCAGAAGAAAAATAATGTGGAAAGAGCGAAACGGAGACGGAGCGCTCTTTTTTGATTGAAACGTGCCGATTCGAACTGCCTTTTCCGGTTAACCTAAAAATGGCAATCATGGCTGAAGGGCGCCATAATCCCTATTTTTGAATTAATGCTCAATTACTAACCGCGACAGTCAGCACTCTTTTGCTTAATATGCTAAAATGAAACTAATTTATGAGATGTGAGGCTATTGAACTGTGACTAAACGACGCTATAATTTAGCGGTAATTCGCTATCGCGGGACTTTACTATTATTGAATCGGATTAAGCCCCCATTTGCTGGGCTTTGGAATGGCATTGGTGGCAAAACAGAACCCGATGAGACGCCAATCAGTGGTATGCAACGGGAGTTATTTGAAGAAACGGGTTTACAAACCAACCAATACACACTCCAAAATGCGGGGTGGATTGATTGGCACATCGACGGTGAAACGATTGCACCGATTGACATTTTTTTAGTCGATATTTTACCAACGGTGCAACTACCACTTTATCCGGTCGGAATGCGCGAAGGCGTGCTTCAATTATTTGAACCAGAATGGGCACAAGCTGCTAATAATCAAGGAATTGTGGCAGACTTACAGGCCATTTTACCAACTGTTTTAAGCGGTCAGCTCAATCGGTATGACACGGATTTTCATGCAGATCAGATGATTTTTTTTGAAGCAATTCCCATTACTGAACCAAGAGAAGGAGAGGAAGCACTATGATGACAAAGGACCAAACGATGATGGTCTTGATGGTTTTAAAGAAGAAGTTGCAAGGGATTCGTTTTTTTAGAGTCGTCGAAGAACTGTTCTCGTTATACATTATTTTTAAATTCTTAACTGCAACGGGCAAGGTACAGCTTTTAGGGGTGGCGTTTTCTGAGGGGCGCGCCATTAGCTTAATGTTGCTGCTGCTAGTCATCGACTTTAGCCTATCGCGGATTCGGTTAAATTATAAACGCATGGGACAACAATTAATTGTCACATTGAAGGATTTAACGGAACAAGAAGCTTTGTTCATTCAACAATTCCAACGGTTCTAGAGGTGTGGATATGATAACAATTGGATTAACTACTTGGTCAGAACATCAGTCATTAATGCCCAGCAAAAAGCAGTTAACATTAAACGACTACGCGCAATTTCTGCCAGTGGTGGAGGTCGATAGTTTTTATTACGGCTTACGCGCACCAACCGTCAGCGCAAACTGGTTGACGCAAGTACCAGCCAGTTTTCAGTTCATTGTTAAAGCACACCAAGCAATGACCCGCCAAGAAGACTACGCCGAGTTTACGAGTACTGAAAAAGAATTGTTTGTGCGGTATCGCCAATCAATTGAACCGCTAATTAAGGCCGGCCAATTACAGGCGGTCTTATTTCAGTTTCCGCCATTTTTTCAACTGAATCAGGAAAATAGTCAATATTTACGACAAATTCGCGCGTGGTTACCGGATGTGCCAATTGCTGTCGAATTCCGGCATCAATCCTGGTACGATGACGCTTTTAAGCAACAGATGTACGCCTTTTTGAAGCAGCTAAACATGACACACGTCATCACAGACGAAGCACAAACACCGACGAACAGTGTGCCGTTTGAACCGGTTGTCACCAATCCGGCGTTTGCGATGTTGCGCCTGCATGGTCGTAATATGGCCGGGTGGCAGAATCCGGGTGCCCAATGGCGGAAGCAACGAACATTGTATCGCTATGATCAAGATGAATTACAATTTTTTGCGGATGCTGTGCGGCAGATTAAAAATCAAGCGGAACAAGTTGCCGTGATTTTTAACAATAATTCTGGTGGGGATGCTGCGGATAATGCTTTGCAATTACAACAATTACTTGGGCTAGAATTTCCTGATTTAGCCCCGAAAGCGCCTGAACAGATTGATTTATTTTAATGAAGGCTTAGTGTGAGTTGTCGTTTAAATGACTGCTCTTTTGTGCTATACTTTGATTACTTATATGGCATTATTTAAGCAAGTCGAGAATTGTTAAGATTCTCGTTTTTTTAATTAAGGAGCGAACCTAATGGCAGAGACAAAACCAACATTTTACGTAACGACCCCAATCTATTATCCATCTGGTAAATTAACGATTGGTAACTCATATACAACAATCGCCGCCGATGTCATCGCGCGTTATAAACGCTTGATGGGCTTTGATGTCTTCTTCTTGACGGGGACGGACGAACACGGCTTGAAACTCGAACAAAAAGCAGCTGAAAAGCATTTAGCCCCACAAGAATATGTTGATGGCATGGCTAAAGACATCAAGGCATTATGGCAAACTCTTGAAATTTCAAATGACAAATTTATTCGGACAACGGATGAATACCATGTCAAAGCGGTTCAAAAAATCTTCGACAAGTTATTAGCGCAAGGCGATATCTATCTTGGTAAATACGAAGGTTGGTATTCTGTTTCTGATGAAGAATACTTCACTGAATCACAATTAGCAGAAGTTTATAAAGACGACGATGGCAATGTGATCGGTGGGAAAGCCCCATCTGGTCATGAAGTTCAACGGGTCGCTGAAGAAACTTACAAGTTTAAGATGAGCAAGTATGCTGATCGCTTATTGGCTTATTATGAAGAACACCCAGATTTCATCGAACCGGCGTCACGGCGTAATGAAATGATCAATAACTTTATCAAACCTGGTTTGGAAGACTTATCGGTTTCTCGAATCTCATTTGACTGGGGAATTCACGTTTCAAGTAATCCGAAGCACGTGGTTTACGTGTGGTTAGATGCGTTATCAAACTATATCACAGCGCTTGGGTACGGTTCAGACAACGACGAATTGTTTAATAAATACTGGCCTGCTGATGTGCATCTAGTTGGGAAAGAAATCGTACGATTCCATACGATTTATTGGCCAATCTTCTTGATGGCTCTAGACTTGCCATTACCAAAACAAATTTTTGGTCATGGTTGGTTGTTGATGAAAGACGGTAAAATGTCTAAATCAAAAGGCAACGTAGTTTATCCTGAAATGTTAGTGGAACGTTATGGTCTAGATGCTTTACGTTACTATTTAATGCGCGCGATTCCATTTGGTAATGATGGGACATTTACACCGGAAGACTTTGTCAGCCGGATTAACTACGATCTTGCCAACGATTTAGGCAACTTATTGAACCGGACCGTTGCAATGATTAACAAGTATGATAATGGGGCAGTGCCAGCGTATCAAGCTGACGTGACACCATTTGATGCAGACTTACAAAAGACAGCTACAGAAACAATCGAACAATATACCAGCTTAATGGATCAATTGAAGTTCTCTGATGCCTTAGATACCGTTTGGCAATTAATCAGCCGGGCGAATAAGTACATCGATGAAACAGAACCATGGGTCTTGGCAAAAGATGACAGCCGCAAAGCGGAACTCGATAGTGTCTTAGCCCACTTGGCTGAGAGTTTACGGATTGTTGCGCTCTTATTACAACCTGTGATGACGCATGCACCACGCGATATGTTTGCACAATTAGGGCTTGATTTCGATCAAGTTGCGCAACGTGAATTGGTTTATGGGACATTCCCAGCCAATATTCAAGTGGTTGCTAAAGGGACCCCAATCTTCCCACGTTTAGACTTGGATGAAGAAGTCGCATATATTAAGGATCAAATGGGTCAAGCGCAAAAAGCGGGCTTAGTGAACGAAAAAGTGAAGGCTAAGCAACAAGCAGCTGAAGCCAAAGCTGAATTCGATCCAAAAGCAACAACATTAGTCAGTGAAAAGGACGCCATCAAGTTTGAAGATTTCGATCAAACCGAAATTCGCGTTGCTGAAATTAAGGCAGTTGCCAAGGTTGAAGGCGCTGATAAACTATTGAAATTCCGTCTAGATGCTGGGGATCAAGGTGATCGCCAAATCGTTTCCGGCATTGCTGAATTCTATCCAGACTATGAAGCGTTAGTCGGTAAGAAAGTCTTAGCCGTCACGAACTTGAAACCACGTAAATTGCGTGGCGAATTGAGCCAAGGGATGTTGTTATCAGCAGAACATGACGGACAAGTTGAATTAGCAGTTGTGCCAAACAACTTGGTGAACGGCTCACAAATCGGTTAATTTAAAATAACAGAAACGTCAAAAGGGCTAAAAGGCATTTACATTCTGTAGGCCTTTTAGCCTTTTTAATGGAAAAGAGTGTGTTGCCAGTGGTTAGCTTTTGAGCATTTGTCTAACTTGGCGAATTGGCGATGGAATCGCCGGTTTGAAAGTGTAACAAAGCGCAGAAAGCTACTGGCAAGAGCACGTTTTAACTGTCAGAATGAGGACACTAAAAGGAGATTGAAATGCAAATTTTTGATTCACATACGCATTTGAATGATACCCCATATGCAGGGCAAGAAGCTGATTTTATCGCGCAAGCCGCTGAACTCGGTGTTGTTGAAATGGCGATTGTTGGTTCAGATACAGTATTAAATGAGGGCGCTTTGCGCTTAGCAGCGCAATATGAACCTTTATCAGCCATTATCGGTTGGCACCCTGAATCAGCCAAAGATTATCACAAGGCAGAAGAAACCGTGCTGACTGACCAATTACAACGACCAGAAGTAGTGGCGCTAGGTGAAATTGGTTTGGATTATCATTGGGATACTTCGCCACGCGATGTGCAACAAACCGTTTTTGCACGGCAAATCGAGATTGCTAAATCCTTGCATATACCAATTTCAGTGCACACGCGGGACGCGTTAGAAGATACGTACAAGATTCTAAAAGAAACAGATGTCCGTGATTGTGGGGGGATTATCCACAGTTTTAATGGCGATGTTGAATGGATGAAACGGTTTATGGATCTTGGCATGCAGATTTCGTTCAGCGGTGTGGTCAGTTTTAAAAATGCGCATGAAGTCCATGAAGCAGCTAAAGCATGTCCATTGGACGTGATGTTGGTTGAAACGGACGCACCTTATTTAACGCCGACGCCTTATCGTGGTAAGCAGAATCAACCAGGCTACACACGGTATGTGGTAGAAGCGATTGCTAAACTCAGAGATGTGGCACCAGAAGAAATTGCGGCAGCGACGTATGCGAATGCCCACCGGATTTTTAAGTTAGGAGCACTATGAAAAAAACAATTCAAGAAGTGATTGTTGTTGAAGGGCGCGACGATACGAAGCGATTACGGGAAGTTTTCCCAGATGTTTCGACAATCGAAACGCGCGGTTCAGCAATCAATGAAGAAATTATCGAAAAAATTGCGCTCGCTCAAGAAAAACGCGGGGTCATTGTCTTTACCGATCCCGATTTTCATGGCGAGAAGATTCGTAAAATCATTTCTCAAAATGTACCGGGCGTCGAACACGCCTTTTTACCACGGACAGAAGCACGTCCGGAAAAAGCAGGTGGCAGTTTAGGCATTGAACACGCAAAACCAGCGGCGATTGTCCAAGCACTTGAGCATCTATTAACACAAGATGAAGAAGCAGACGAACAAATCAGTCAATCGGATTTATTAACGGCGGGCTTGATTGCGGGGGCTGATTCAAAGCGGCGGCGCGAATTACTCGGCGAAATTTTGCACATCGGTTACACCAACAGCAAACAACTTTACAAGCGCCTCAAGATGTTCCAAGTGACGCAAGCTGAATTTGGCGCTGCACTATTACAAATTAAACAGGAATTAGGAGATTAATATGGAAGATATTGCAAATCCCGAGCGTACCCGGAAAATTCTCAAACGTTACGGCTTTAAGTTTAAAAAGAGCTTAGGCCAAAACTTCTTAACCAACATCACCATTTTGAAACAAATTGTTGAAGCTGGTGATATCACCAAAGATGACGATGTGATTGAAATTGGCCCCGGGATCGGTTCTTTAACGGAACAAATTGCCAGAAAAGCGCATCAAGTATTAAGTTTTGAAATTGATGAACGGTTAATGCCGGTCTTAAAAGATACTTTGAATCACTACCATAACGTCACGATTTTAAACCAAGATATTCTTGAAGCGGATTTAAAAACAATTATCGCTGAACAATTCGATGGTAAGCATAATCTAAAAATCGTTGCGAACTTACCTTATTACATTACGACGCCAATCATGTTGCACTTACTTGAAGCAGGATTGCCAATTGATCGTATGGTCTTAATGATGCAAAAAGAAGTTGCTGAACGGATTAATGCCGAACCAGGTTCAAAGGCATACGGCTCATTAAGTATCGCCGTTCAACTTCATTCAGAAGTGAACTTAGCCTTTATTGTGCCCAAGACAGCCTTTATGCCACAACCCAATGTTGATTCAGCGATTGTTGAATTAGTGGGGCGCAAAGCACCGCTTGTAACAGTTGCTAATCAAACCTTATTTGATCAATTGGTTCGTGGCGCATTTGCACAACGCCGAAAGACATTATGGAATAACTTGCAAAATCAATTTGGTAAACAAGATGAAGTCAAAGTAGCTTTAACAACAGCCTTAGAAGCAGTCGAGATTGCACCGAGCGCTCGTGCTGAACAATTGAGTATCCAACAATTTGCCCAATTAAGCGATGCGCTGAATAATCAGCCAATTTTTGCTAAAAAAGCTAAGTAAGTAATTGCCAAATCGTTGGTACAATGGTATAATTGCAAATTTTTCGTTTATATGGTATACTATCCCTCGAAGAGGTGAAGCATAATGCCAACCACACTTGCCAATATTAAGAACGGTCTCGATGGGCATATCGGAGACAAGTTAATGGTTGTCGCTCAAGCTGGGCGCAAAAAAGTTACAAAGCGAAAGGGAATTCTTAAAGAAACCTTTCCAGCAGTATTTGTAGTCGATTTAGATCAGGATGAAAATGCTTTTGAACGTGTTTCATACAGCTATGCTGATTTGTTAACGAAATCGATTGAGATTGAGTTTGATGAAGAACCAATTGTCCTATAGTTTAAAATAGAAGAATAGAGTAGCACTCAACCAACGGGTTGAGTGCTTTTTTTTGTTCAAAAGGCAGATTGACGAATCGCCATATACTTCACGTGGTTGATTAGTTGTTGACATTCGTTTGATAAAACAATATCATATAGAATGTTTATGTCGTATACAAAAGGGAGAAAGAATATGTTTGGCAATTGGAGAGAGAACAAAGTGAAGTTAGGTGGGTTCATTATTATGATCTGCTTAATTCCGATTTTACTATTACTAATCACATTTAATTTTATTAAGTACGAACAGACCACTAATATTAAACATATGAAAGTCGCGGTTGTGAATCAAGATCAATCCGCAACATTTAAAGGGAAAAAGGTGGCAGTTGGGCAACAGGTACTAAAAACGTTGCGTAATGATCACCAGGTCGATTGGCAATTTGTCAGTGCTAAGGATGCAAAAGCGAACTTAGCTAGCGGCCGATACGCGATGCAGGTTGTCTTACCGAAAGACTTTTCTAAAAATGCGACAACCGCATTAGATAAGTCACCTAAAGTCAGCTTGTTAAAAGTTGAAACGTCTAAGAAAAATAACTACATGGCTGGCATGATTACAACCCAAGTCGTGAACCAAATGAAGGGCAGTGTCGTTCAAAAAATTCAAGAAGCTTATAATCAAGCCTTGCTTGGTGCAATCGGCACGCTAGGCAGTGGCGTACAAGAAGCTAGCAATGGCGTTAAAAAGTTAGACACAGCAGCTGGTCAATTATCAAATGGGAGCCAACAAATCTATGATAATTTAAATGTGTTGCATAGTGGGACACAACAATTGGCAGATGGTAGTGCGCCATTGGCAAGTGGCGTGCAACAATTAACAACTGGATCAGGTCAGCTTTCAGATGGCTTACAACAATTATCTGACAAAACCGGATCTGGTGTCCAACAACTTGTTACTGGTTCAGGACAACTTTCAGGTGGCTTACAACAATTAGCTGGCAAAACAGCCCCACTTCAAAGTGGAGTCCAACAATTAACGACGGGTGCTGGGCAACTTTCAACTGGGCTTGGAAATTATACAGCTGGAGCAGGTCAAATTAATGCTGGTTTAAACCAATTAGCAGCCAATAACCAAACAATTTTAGCTGGTGGGCAACAAATCAATGGCGGTGTCGACCAATTAACTGATGGCACCAAGCAGTTGAGCGAAAAGTTGACTGCGGCAGCTGATGAAATCGAAGCGAGTCTTGATGGTAATAAAGAACAATTAACACAATTGAAGGCTGGTTTAGGCGCTTTAAATGCTGGTATTCAAGAGTTAGATCAAAAAGTGAATCATTCCAATAATGATAATTCCGAAATTATCAATGCAGACTTATTAAAGATTGCGGATAATACAAAAAATACAGGGGATTTGTTACAAGATAGTGGGTCTAATCTAAGTCAAGTTAACGATAAGGTTTACAATACCGCTAAAACGGATAGTGTCGCGAGCAGCTTACAAGATGCTGGTGCACAATTACAGAAGTTAAACGATCTAGCCGAAAACAATCCGACATTTAAAACATTCTTGGCTGATAACCCTTCTATCGCGTTGAGAGTAATAATGATTGGCGGTGCAGCTAAAAAAGACTTACTCAATGCTGGTAGCCAATTAGAATCTTCAGGAAAGAACATGCAAGCCATTCAAGCCAACTTAGGCATGATGGGCAATAATATGAGTGATACCGGCGTTCAATTACAAGCAGTATCCGATGAATTAACGAAGACCGCTGATAATATGGCGCAATTAAAAGCAGGCATTGCCAAGATGGCAAGCGAAGATCAAGCGCCATTAGCGCTAAATGGTGCCACACGGGCCATTGATACCTTAACATCGGGATTAGCTAAAGTTGATACTGGGTTAAAACAAAAAGGAAATACGCCTGATACAATGGGCGGGATTCAAGCCGCTGACATGATTCATGATGGATTAGTTCAAATCCAGGAAGGATTAAAAGGTAAGGTAGGACAACCTGGATTGATGCCGGGCTTGACAACTTATCTGAATGGCGTTTCAACCGCAGCTACGGGGAGCAATCAATTAGTTGCTAATAACAATCAACTTAACAATGGTGGTCAACAATTAAAAGCTGGTCTACAAACATTAAATGGGCAAACACCAGCTTTGGCAAGTGGTGTGCAACAACTCAATGATGGTGGCCAACAATTGAATAATGGATTGCAAACACTACAAAGTCAACTTGGTAGTGGCGTCCAACAGCTCAACAATGGTAGCCATCAATTAACGAATGGTTTACAAGAATTAAATCAAAAGGCACCAACGCTTGTTTCTGGCATTACACAAATTAACGAGGGTTCAGGCTTATTGGCAGATGGTGCTGGACAATTAACGACTGGCTTAGGCCAAGCAGGTGCTGGGATTAGCTTATTAAACGTCAAGTTAATCGATGGTAGCAAGCAAGTTGCCAATCTTTCAACAGGTTCCGCAAATGTAGAACATTTCGTGCAACCAGTCAAAGATCAATTACTATCAGATACAAATCATGGCGCATTAATTAATACCTTCTCGCCATTAGTCTTAACACTTGTCTTCTTTGTTGGGGCAATGTTGACGCAATTAACACTTTATCGCTATGGTGAAACATTAGCACATAGTGGTCTTAAGCAACGGATGTTGGTTGTCGCTGGCGTAGTTGTCGCACAAGCCTTATTAATTGATATCTTTGCAAACCTTTTTGGATTGACGATTGCACAACCGTTCGCGTTCTTCGTCTTAAGCATGATGACGAGTGCGGTCTTTACCCTTGCATGTTTAGCATTGGATAAACTTTTTGGAACGATGGGAATTTTAATGGCCTTCGGGTTATTGTTCTTACAACTCATCATTACAGGGGGACTCTTCCCGAACGATATGTTATCAGGCTTCTATCGTGGCGTAGCAATCTTCTTACCAGGGACCTACACGATTAGTGGCTTTGAACAAGTCGTTAATGGTAACGGTGGTCAACTCGGATTAGTCTTGTTTATCTTACTTGTCTTTTGTGGGGTGTTCTTCGCAGGCCTATTCGGCGGAGAGTTAAAACAAAAGTTAACGCAAACACCAAATAGTCAAGCTTAAAGATTTGTGGTACAGTTAAGAAAATAAATAAAAAGGTGGGAAATATTGTGAAAGATAGTCAATTGTTGGATGAATACGTTGAACTTTACATGTCGTCAATTAAATATGTCGAAGACTTGGTTTCTGAACCAACGCAAGCTTACCAATTGTCTTTTGAACAATATCTGATTATGAAAGAGATTGCTGATGATAATTCAGTGAGTCTAATTGATATTGCTAAAAAACGAGGCGTAACACGCGGTGCAATTTCTCGACAGATTCGTGTTTTACTTAAATTAGACTATATTACACAAGAAATTGATCCCGATGATCGGCGCCGGTTGATTTTAAATTTAACGCCGTCTGGTCAAAAAACAGTTGAAGAATTAAATCCGAAGATCCATAATCGGTTTGCCTCATGGATGGAGACGTTTGGCAAGAAAAATGCCAAACAGATGCTTGATTTAATGAATGAATTTAGACATAAGATTATGGTAAAAGATAATCAATAATGTCGACTGAAGAGCACTGACAGATGATTGTCAGTGCTTTTTTGGATGCATTGTTAAAAGGTTGGTTTTTACAAGCAGATATGAGTATAATGAAACAATTAAATGCTAGGTAAAAGGTGAATGTGATGCAACGAATTGAAAAAGCACCTGCTAAAATCAATCTCAGCTTAGATGCACTCTTTCTACATGACGATGGGGAACCCGAGTGGCAGATGGTGATGACGTCGATTGATTTGGCAGACTATGTTCAGATAACATTACGCGATGATCCCGCAATTGAGGTCCGCACATCAAGTGGCTTTTTGCCAGAAGATCAGCGTAACCTGGCCTACAAAGCAGCTCAATTATTACAACACACCTATCAGATTCCAACCGGTGCTTTAATTGAAATTGATAAGCATATTCCAGTTGCGGCTGGCTTAGGCGGCGGAAGTTCTGATGCAGCCGCTGTTTTACGGGGGTTAAACGAACTATGGCAACTTGGTTTAACACGCGAACACTTGGCGCGATTAGGGCTACAAATTGATTCGGATGTGCCATATTGCGTATATGGAGAAACCGCCCTTGTCACTGGCAAAGGCGATCAGATCAAACCACTCGGATCATTACCGAATTTTTGGGTCGTTGTCGTGAAACCGGAAGTCAGTGTTTCGACGCCGCGGATTATTCGTGCATTGGATTGCGACCAGATTCAACAGCATCCACAAACTGAGGCGCTGGTTGCAGCCGTTGAAGCTGGAGATTTAAATGCAATGACTCGCAATATGGGGAATGTTTTAGCACCGATTACGACTGAACGTTATCCAGTTATCAAGCAATTAAGTGAGCGGTTATTGCAGTTTGGTGCGGATGTCGCTCAGATGAGTGGTAGTGGTCCAACGGTATTTGGTATCTGTAGTCAGTATTCACGGGCTCAACGGATTTATAATAGTACGTCCGGATTTTGCGCTGAGGTATATCTGGTTAAACCATTGAAACCATAATAAAACGCCGACAATCAAATGGTTGAGGCGTTTTTAATTGGCGTGGGAATCGCTTTAATGGGATAAAAGCGAACAATTAAGCTCTTTTTTTTTTAAAAGACTAGGATTTAACCGAAGATTTCTATATAATTGATTGGTAGACAGTTTTTTTCGGAAATAACAGTAAAGTAATATATAGAGGGGTATTCAACATGAAAGTTAGAAGAAGCGATCGATTAATCGATATGACACGCTATTTATTAGAAAGACCACATACGTTGATTCCATTGACATTCTTTTCAAACCGTTACGAATCAGCTAAGTCATCAATCAGTGAAGATTTATCAATTGTGAAGCGGACCTTTTTTAATCGTGGCACAGGGATCTTAGAAACGGTTCCGGGCGCTGCTGGTGGTGTGCGCTACATGCCAATGATTAAACAAGATGAAGCAGAAGCTTTTATCGCTGAGATGGCACAACGGCTTTCAGAAAATGATCGCTTATTGCCTGGTGGTTACGTCTATTTATCAGACTTACTTGGACGTCCAGAAGTATTACGGCAAGTTGGGCGTTTAATCGCCAACCAATATGTGGGTAAAGAAGTGACGGCTGTTATGACCGTTGCAACAAAGGGAATTCCAATCGCACAGAGCGTTGCGATGTACTTAAATGTGCCATTTGTAATTGTGCGCCGTGATTCAAAAATTACTGAAGGTTCAACGGTCAGTGTGAACTATGTTTCTGGTTCATCAGCCCGTATCGAAAAGATGGAACTTTCAAAGCGCAGTTTACCTGAAAATTCCAAAGTCTTAATTGTCGATGATTTCATGAAAGGCGGCGGCACCGTCAATGGGATGAAGAGCTTGATTGAAGAGTTTGATTCTGAAATGGTTGGCATTTCTGTCTTTGCTGAATCAGATTTCGAAGGCAATCGGATGGTTGATGATTACACATCAATCTTGAAGGTTGATAAAGTTGATATTGAAAATAAGACGTTAAGTGTTAGCTACGGTAATTACTTAACAAAGAATGCAGATCGCTTAGCTTAAACGATTTGATAGCACCCGGACAGGTTAATTGTGCGGGTGCTTTTTTTATTTGAAGTGCTTTCGGACAGTTTCCAAGCTTTGTCCGTTGCATAAATGACAGCGGTAACATAGACTGAAGTTATATTTAAGAGGAGGTTACTATGAAAAAAATAATGAATGATCCAAGCCAAATTGTAACGGAGATGGTCCAAGGTTTAGTGCGGAGTTATCCAGACCAACTCAAACAAATTCCAGGAACAGAAGCAGTGATGAAAATCGCCGATTTAAAACATCGGCCACAAGTCGGGATTGTCAGTGGGGGCGGTAGTGGTCATGAACCAACGCACGCTGGTTTTGTCGGCGATGGCATGTTGACTGCCGCTGTGTGCGGACAAGTCTTTACATCACCAACACCTGATCAAATTTATGAAGCAATTAAAGCAGCTGACGCGGGCCGTGGTGTGTTCTTAGTCATTAAGAATTATTCAGGCGATGTGATGAATTTTGAAATGGCGAAGGATATGGCAGCTATGGATGATATTGATGTCCGCTCAATCGTTGTTGATGACGACATTGCTGTTGAAAATAGTACGTATACGCAAGGACGCCGTGGTGTTGCGGGGACAATCTTCGTCCACAAGATTCTGGGTGCTTATGCCCGTCAAGGTGCTGGTATCGAAGCAATTGAAGAATTAGCGCACCAAATTACACCGAATATTAAGACAATCGGGGTCGCCTTATCTGGCGCAACCGTTCCTGAGGTCGGAAAACCGGGGTTTGAATTAGCGCCTGATGAGATTGAATATGGTGTAGGGATTCACGGTGAACCAGGTTATCGCCGTGAAAAATTACAAGATTCGAAACACCTAGCAACTGAATTAGTCGGCAAGTTAAAAGAAGCCCACCACATGACGGCCGGCGAACATTTTGCGGTCATGGTAAATGGCTTAGGTGCAACACCACTGATGGAACAATATGTCTTTATGAATGATGTCTTGGACCTCTTGGCCGCTGAAAATGTTGAAGTCGACTTCACAAAAATCGGCAATTATATGACCTCTTTAGATATGGCCGGTGTGTCATTAACAATTATGAAATTAATTGAACCTGGTTGGGTTGCTAAATTAGATGAACCAGTCACAACGATTGGTTGGTAAAGGAGAGATACCATGTTAACAGTTGAAAGTACATTGAAATGGCTTGAATTGTTTGATGCAAAAATCCAAGCTGAAAAAGATTATCTAAGTGAACTTGATACACCGATTGGTGATGGTGATCACGGTAATAACATGTCGCGGGGCTTGTTAGCTGTGCATGACGCATTGACCAAGCAACAGCCAACCGATGTACAAGGTATTTTGAAAACGACTGCGATGATGCTCATCAGCAAAGTTGGTGGGGCTTCTGGTCCACTCTATGGGACAGCCTTTTTAGAAATGGCAAAACTAAGCAGTACGACACTTGAAGTCGGCCCATTGTTGGCAGCCGGTTTAGAAGGAATTCAAAAACGCGGACATGCACAAGTTGGTGAAAAGACGTTGATTGACGTTTGGGCTCCCGTTGTCAAAGCGGTTGAAGATGGTACTTTAGATGTGGCTGCAATTGAAGCTGCCGTCGAATCGACCAAAGATATGCAAGCAACCAAAGGTCGGGCATCTTATGTCGGTGAACGCTCAATCGGACATGTTGATCCAGGGGCGGCTTCTAGTGGGTATTTATTTACTACAATGTTAATGGCGGGGGTATTATCATGAGTGAATATGGTGTTGTGATTGTTTCTCACGTACCAGAAATTGCGGCCGGTGTAGCGCGTTTAATTAAAGAAGTTGCCGCTGATGTTTCAGTAACGACTGCTGGTGGCACGGACGAAGGTGGTATTGGGACTAGCGCAATGAAGATTCAAAGTGCTTTTGAAGCCAATGCCGGGCAAGAATTGTTAGCCTTCTACGACTTAGGGAGCGCTAAGATGAACCTCGAATTGGCCCAAGAACTAACGGATAAAACGGTGCATCTATACGATGTTGCTTTAATCGAAGGTTGCTATACGGCAGCGGCATTGTTGCAAGCAGGGACGGATTTAGCTGCAATTGAAGCCCAATTAGCACCGTTGAAGATTAAATAAGAAGTAAAAACTGCTTAAAATGATGTCTGTTTTGGAGACTGAGTTTAAGCAGTTTTTTATATAGAATAATATTCAAAAGAAAAGATGATTTTTAATAATGTAACTAGTAATAACTTTAAAATATTGTTGAGGACGGTAATGTGATTTTAAAATACGGTAAGCTATGTATTAAATAGATATTGCTGTTATATTTAAATAAATTAAGAATGAATACTATGATTAACATATTATTAGGAGGATTCAGGTTGAAAAATATTATTGTTACTGGTGGGGCCGGCTTTATCGGTTCTAACTTCGTGCACTATGTGGTCAATAACCACCCAGAAGTTCACGTGACGGTTTTAGATAAATTAACTTACGCTGGGAACCGTGCGAACTTGGCCGGTTTACCCGCAGACCGTGTGGAATTAGTTGTTGGCGATATCTGTGACGCTGAATTAGTCGATAAGTTAGTTCAAAAGACAGACGCAGTGGTACACTATGCTGCCGAAAGTCACAATGATAACTCTTTGAAAGATCCTTCACCTTTTATTCAAACGAACATCATCGGTTCATATACGTTGATCGAAGCTTGTCGGAAGTATAATGTGCGTTATCATCACGTTTCAACCGATGAAGTATACGGTGATTTACCATTGCGTGAAGACTTACCAGGACACGGCGAAGGCGTTGGTGAAAAATTCACGCCTGAAACGCGTTATAACCCAAGTAGCCCTTATTCATCATCAAAGGTGAGCTCAGACTTGTTAGTCCGAGCTTGGGTCCGTTCATTCGGCTTACAAGCAACCATTTCAAACTGTTCAAATAACTACGGTCCTTATCAACATATTGAAAAATTCATTCCTCGTCAAATTACCAATACTTTAAGTGGGATTCGACCAAAACTTTACGGTTCAGGACAAAACGTGCGTGACTGGATTCATACGAATGATCACTCAAGCGCCGTTTGGGCAATTTTAACCAAAGGCAAAATCGGTGAAACCTACTTAATCGGTGCCGACGGCGAACAAAATAACAAAGATGTTTTGGAATTAATCTTAGAATTAATGGGGCAACCCAAAGATGCTTACGATCAAGTTAAAGACCGTCCAGGTCATGACTTACGGTATGCCATCGATTCAACGAAATTACGGGAAGAATTAGGCTGGCAACCAGAATTCACTGATTTTAAATCAGGCTTACAACATACCATCGACTGGTATCGTGACAATGAAGACTGGTGGCAAGCAGAAAAAGCAGCTGTGGAAGCCAACTACGCTAAGAATGGTCAATAAATATGAAATTAAATTTTGATGGGATTATCTTATAATTACCGTTGTTCATATAAGTGTCCTGTCCGTAATAATAAACCGTTAATTGTATCAGTTAATGTCATTTTTAGGGCAGTGATTACTTTTGAAACTGATTGGGGATGACGACTGCGGAGCCATTCAGCGGTGTAAGCAACTAATGCGTTGGAAAGAAAACTAAGTAAAAAGGCTTGGTAGTCGGTGGATAACGTAATGTGATGGGCGCTAGCAAGATCTTGAATAATCCGATTAATCAGTTGATGGACGTGATGAATAAAATGGCGTTCGAAGGCGTTTTGCCCTTCAATCGACAAAGCATTTTGATAGAAGGCGCGGTTAGCATCGAAGTAGTTAAATAGTTGCGCCAACACCTGTGTCCAATGGATATAGCTGAGATGCTCGTCGATGTAGACACCGATTTCTTGATCGTAAATCCAATCTAATAACGCATATTTATCAGGGAAATAATCATAAAAGGTTTGGCGTCGAATGCCAGTTTTATTCATGATGGTGGTGACGCTAGTTTTATTAAAAGGTTGTTCAACCATTAATTGTTTAAAAGCCGTGGCAATCGTTTGTTGGGTTGTCTGAGTCATCAGGGCATCTCCTTTTGAACGTTATTAAGTAAAAAGTCGTCATTCAAGCTAGTGAATGACGACTTTTGTATTATATGGAATTGCGGTATAGAACCATTGGGCATCAGCTACTGATAAACGGATACAGCCGTGTGAATTAGCTTTTTTGCCTAATTGCTCTGCTTCTTCTGGAATGAAATTGCCAGCTTCATCTGTGGGCACACTGTGAAAAAGATAAATACCATGATCTAGGAAAGAGCGCCAATATTTGGCACCTTCCCCGGAATTTGCATTGAAAAATGAGTCGCCGTGTTCAGCTTCGATATAGAAGGTACCAGTTGGTGTGGGTGACTCAGGGGAACCGGTCGAAGCATGCATTGTGTACAAAAGATCATTGCCATTTTTAAGGTAGACACGTTGCTGTGCAATTGAAACGTCGACCCATAAATCAGGTTGTTCGTCTAAATTAGGATATGGTTTGTTTTCGGAAGGCGCACGCCAGTCAATTGGTGTCGGGTGAGCCGCTTTTTTTGATTTTATCGATTGTTGCCTCGCATGCGATTGTGATTTGGTAGAGGACGTGACTGCGGCTTGGTGTGTTTGATGCCGAGCTGAGGTAGACCAATACCCACCAACTAGTAAGGCAATGGCAACAATGATGCTGCCGAGCATTAATCGAATGTTGTTTGTCAGTTTTGGCATGGCCGACTTCCTTCCGCAATAAAGTACCTCCAGTATACGGGATAAAGCGCTAAACTTCAATATGGATTAGCTTGCTCTAGCCTAGTATTTAAGCTAAAATAGACCAGTAATCACGAATGACGAGGAGCTTATGATGGTTAATAAAAATGCAATTATTTTAGCAGCGGGTAAAGGTACTCGCATGAAGTCAAAATTATATAAAGTATTACATGAGGTTTGTGGTCGACCAATGGTAGATCATGTTTTAACCCAAGTTGAAAGAACGCACCCAACCAATGTGGTCACAATTGTTGGGCACGGCGCTGAAAAGGTGAAAGATTATCTCGGCGACCGGTCACAATATGCATTACAAGCTGAACAATTAGGGACTGGCCATGCGGTTTTACAAGCTGAAGCTTTACTGAAAGATGAAGATGGCATTACGATTGTGGTCAGTGGCGATACGCCACTTTTAACCGCTGAAACGTTTGAAAAATTATTTGCATACCACCATGATAAAGGCGCAAAGGCAACGATTTTAACAGCAACGGCCCCAGACCCAACAGGTTACGGCCGGATTATCCGGAATGATATCGGGATTGTCGAAAAAATCGTTGAACAAAAAGATACTAATGATAAAGAAGCGGCTGTTAATGAAATTAATACGGGCGTTTATTGCTTTGACAACAAGACCTTATTCCAAGCTTTGCACGAAGTGACGAATGAGAACGCACAAGGTGAATACTACTTAACGGATGTGGTTGAAATCTTGAAGAAAAAAGGCGAAATTGTCGCTGCTTACAGAATGCCAAACTTTGAAGAATCAATGGGTGTTAATGATCGAGTTGCTCTTGCTGCAGCAACAAAAGTGATGCGTAAACGCATCAATACAGAACACATGCGTAATGGTGTGACATTAATTGATCCAGAAAATACTTATATCGAAGTGGGCGTTCAGATTGGTAATGATACAATTGTTGAACCTAACGTCGTCTTAAAAGGGAACACAACAATTGGTTCAGATTGTTTCGTTGGTGCTGGCTCAACTATTATTGATTCAACAATTGAAGACAACATTCAAATCACAAGTTCAACGATTGAATCAGCTATCATGCACACGGGGTCAAACATTGGGCCTAACAGTCATTTACGCCCAAACGCTGAAATTGGCGAAGACGTCCATGTTGGGAACTTCTGTGAAGTGAAGAATGCTAAAATTGGCGATCGCACGAAGATTGGCCATTTAAGTTATGTTGGCGATGCCACATTAGGCACTGATATTAATGTTGGCTGTGGCGTAGTCTTTGTTAACTATGATGGCGTGGCTAAACACCACGCAAATGTTGGCAGCCATGTCTTCATCGGTAGCAACTCAAACATTGTCGCACCGGTTGAAATTGCAGATTACACCTTCATTGCAGCTGGCTCAACGATTACGGATGATGTCCCAGAAAAGGCAATGGCCATCGCCCGTGCCCGTCAAACAAACAAAGAAAACTACTGGGCAAAACTACCAGTAGCAAATGACGAAGAATGGCAATAGAGTGCTGGCTGTGGCGGTTAGTAATTGAGCATTAATACGATGTTAGATTAAGCGGAAATTACGGTGACAAGAAGCACGTTTTGGATTAAAGTGTGTTTGTGACGATTAGCTTAGTGTTGTAAAGCACATCTTAAAATAAAAATCGTCCGTAATCTTATTTTTGAGATTACGGACGATTTTTTTGATACTTGTAGTTATTTTAAAGTTGAGAAATAATCGCGTATTAAGAAGGCGATTAGAAAAGCGGGCCAAATCCAAATTGAACCACTTGAAAATAAGATTAGAAGAAGTATGATAAGACACCCAACAGCGGTGGTTGCCCAGTCCATTTTTGTAATGCGATAATTTTTAGGATTATAGTTCGGGTGACTGGGGTAGAAAAAATGATACTGATAAATCAAAACGGCAACGAATAGAATAAGACCAAGAATAAAATAGGGCATGCTGAGGTGAAATAAGCGATCGGAAGTAATAATAATTACCAGAATTAAAAGATAGAGATTATTAAAAATAATGTATTTAAGGCGGGTCATAGTAACCTCCTTTTTCAATGAGTGTACCTTGTCTTGCGCTAAATGACAATTTAATCCATAATCCAAAATAAACAAGCATTTTTGGGGATATAATGGGATACTAAACGGGAGGTTCGATGGTAATCGCTATTAACTTTTTCTTTTTCTCTCACGTTTCTAATGAACAGCGCTTACTTTACAACATTTGTGAACTTTTTAAGTTTTAATCTTGATTTCCGGGGTGAAAATGCCTAAACTTTAAATAGGTACTAACATAAATTTTTTGGAGGCTGACATGTCTGAACAATATTTCGACCCTAAGTTGAAAATCTTTGCTTTGAACTCTAATAAGCCCTTAGCTGAGAAAATCGCGGCTGAAGTTGGGGTTCCTTTAGGAAAATCTTCTGTTAAACGTTTTAGTGATGGTGAAATCCAGATTAATATTGAAGAAAGTATTCGTGGCGACGAAATTTTCATTATTCAATCAACATCTGCACCAGTTAATGATAACTTGATGGAAATCATGATTATGATTGATGCATTGCGTCGTGCATCTGCTAAAACAATCAATGTTGTGTTACCTTATTACGGTTACGCACGTCAAGATCGTAAGGCTCGCTCACGTGAACCGATTACCGCTAAATTAGTGGCTAATATGTTAACGATGGCAGGGGCTAACCGAATTTTAGCATTAGACTTACATGCCGTACAAATCCAAGGGTTCTTCGATATTCCAGTGGATCACTTGATGGGTGCTCCTTTATTGGCTGATTATTTCTTGAGCAATGACTTGGCTGAAAATGCTGTTGTTGTTTCACCCGATCACGGTGGGGTTACACGTGCTCGTAAATTAGCTGATTTCTTAAAGACACCAATCGCAATTATCGACAAACGTCGCCCAAGACCGAATGTTTCTGAAGTGATGAATATTATCGGGAATGTTAACGGTAAACGCGCAATCATCATTGATGATATGATTGATACTGCCGGCACAATTACGTTAGCTGCGCAAGCATTGAAAGATGCTGGTGCAACAGAAGTATTCGCATGTTGTACACATCCAGTATTGTCTGGCCCAGCTATTCAACGAATCGAAGATTCAGTGATTAAGCAAATGATTGTTACAGATTCAATTAACCTTCCAAAAGAAAAATTAATCGATAAAATGGTACAAGTTTCTGTCGGGCCACTTATTGGGGACGCCATCAAACGAATCCATGAAAACAAACCAGTCAGTCCATTATTTGAAAACAGATTTAAAAGATAAGCGTGCTAACTTGAACGGGTTAGCTTTGGGGAAGCACATTTCAATAAGCTAACAATTAAAAACGCCTGAACAATTTGTTCAGGCGTTTTTTGTGGCTTTATTTTTCTTTGTTAGCTAATAAATCGCGAATTTCTTTTAAATAAACTTCTTCTTTCGTTTCGACTACTTGTGCTTCTTCTTCTTCGGTCTTCTTGCCCATGTCACGGAGCTTGTTGAATCCTTTGACGATTAAGAAGACAACAAATGCGATGATTAAGAAGTTAATCACATCGTTTAGGAAGTTCCCGATTTTAAAAACGGCCTTGGTGCCTGGAATGGTAAGCGCAATACCGGATAGATCAACTTGTCCAACGAATAATGAAATGATTGGATTGATTAAGTTCTTTGTTAATGAGTCCACGATGCTTTTTAAAGCAGCCCCCAAAATAACCCCGACAGCCATATCTAGCACATTACCACGCATAATAAATTCTTTAAATTCTTTAATCATGAAAACGACCTCCATTAATATTATTAATTATTGCTACAAAAAGTATACCGTATTTCCAGAGCCTATAAAATAAAAATGCTGTGCTAGTTACATAATTAACCAATAAATTTGTTATTTTCATGAAAAATCGTTAAGATAGTCACAGGAATTAAATAACAGAAATTAGAGATAGAGGAACCTTAGATGAATTGGATTGTACAATTGTATCAACCATTCTTTGAACTGAGTAATTGGCAAACTGTCATTACGTCGTCCGAAGATTGGCTTTTAATTTTAACGTTAGTGATTATGGAATGCTTACTCTCAGTAGACAACGCTGTTGTATTAGCGGCACAGACACAAACATTACCTACAAAAATTGAGCAAGAAAAGTCATTGGTGTATGGCTTATGGGGCGCTTATGTTTTCCGCTTCATTATTATTGGTGTCGGCACCTATTTAATTCATTTGTGGGAAATTAAAGTTGCCGGTTCATTGTATTTAATTTACTTAGTCATTGCTTATTTCAGAAAGAGTGGGCATCCGAAGCAGGCTAAAACACCGGAGGCGGGTTCTAAAATCAGTAGTCCGCATCGGTTCTGGCGCACAGTTGCTTCGATTGAATTGATGGACATTGTTTTTTCAATTGATTCCGTATTAGCGTCTTTAGCGATTTCTAGTAATCCGGTGATTGTTTTAATCGGGGGAATGATTGGGATTATCTGCATGCGGGGGATTGCCCAATTCATCGCCCAATTGATGAAGAAAATTCCGGAATTAAATCCGATGGCTTACATCTTAATTCTTTTCATCGCGATTAAATTATTCTTGTCGATTCCAGCCATTGACTATGAAATTCCTAGCCTAGTGTTTGCTGGGATTGTGTTTGGCGTTATTCTACTGACGCTCATCATTCATTATGTCCGTGCAGCACGGGCTAAATAGGCATCATAAAAAAAGCCGTTGTGGACAATTTGTCCACAACGGCTTTTTACGTTACATATGATTGAGTAAAACAGTTAAGGCTGCAAATGCGACACTTGCAAATGCGACTAAAATGAATTGATGCTGTTTCATTTTGAGAATTGCAATGAATTCACGGATGATTGCATTTGGTAAGAAGTAACGCGATGTTTTAGCGCCAATGCCATCTGCTTTCAAACGGGCTTGCTTTGCAAAAAGCCCAGCGCGGAATGTGTGGTAATTATTGGTTGCAAAAATAATTTTAGGATTCGATTTAGTGGTATCAGCCATGATAATGTCTTTTGAAAATTGCATGTTTTGTAAAGTGTTGACTGATTTTTCCTCGGTGAGGGTGTCTTTAATCGGAATCCCTTGCTCAATGGCGTAACGTTGCATGGCAACTGATTCAGGCAGCTTCTCATCCGGACCTTGGCCGCCAGAAAAGACCAGTTTTGGTGCAGGGCGGCCTTTTTTGACTTGTTTATCATAAAATCGAATGGCGCGATTAATCCGACTGGCCAGTAACGGTGGGACGAATTGACCATCGATTAAACCGCTACCCAAGACGATGATGTAATCTTGTTGATAACGGGGGCGGTTGAATTGATAGATAATCAGTGAAGTTAGATATAAATAGAAGAACAATGGAATATACAAAAGAAAAACCGATACAATTGTGCTGACAAATAATTTAACATCGGCGGGAATGTGTAACAAGCGCGTGATGATTGGGATGAAAAATGAGCCAATGATGGCTAACACAATGAGGAGGGTCAGCATGTTGGATAACGTGTGACTTTCTTTTTTCCAGACAATATACGCGTTCCACAGCAACAAGACAATACCGAATAAGTAGAAGAACATGACGATTAGAACGACAACAATTGCAGCAGCAATTGCAATGTTATTCAGCGTTTCGTTATTGAGGCGAATCACAATGAGCGCAGCATCCATTAATGCGCTGAAGAGGAAAAAGTTAAACACAATGCCGTTGATTAATTGGCGTTTTTCAAATCGCTGTAAACCAATGAATAAAATCAAAAAGAAAAGGGGTGACGCGTAAACGAGATCAATTAACGTAGTCATAATAACTCCCCTTATGATTAGGCTTGGCTTTCAAAGGCGTATGTTTCAATGGCGTATGCCACGCCATCTTGGCCTTCATGGTTACTCTTAGTAACAACCTTAGCAATTTTTTTCAATTCAGGAATGGCATTATCCATGGCAACTGGGAAGCCGGCGTATTCTAGCATTGATAGATCGTTACCTTGATCACCAATGGCCATTACTTCAGATTGATCAATATTTAAGGCATTTGCTAAATCGCGCAAACCATTTCCTTTACCGGCGTTCTTGTTGAGTACTTCGAGAAAGTAGGCTTCACTTTGAACAAATTGATAACGATCGAAAAAATCAGCAGGAATCTTGGTTTTGGCTTCAGCTAAGACGGCGGGTTCGTCGATTAACATCACTTTTGAAAAGGCCTTGTTAGGTGTGATTTCATCGACATGGCGGAAACGAATAGGCATGTTGACGAGGGCACTTTCACCGACTGTGTAAGGGCTGATATCGCGATTGGCGGTGTAGATGAATTGATCGTCTTCAGCGTGTAAATGAGAACCGATTTGGCGGGAGAGGGTTTCAAGTTCAAGATATTGGTCATGCGTAAGAGTGTGACGCACTAGAATTTCACCAGTTGCCGTATTTTGAACCAAAGCACCGTTGAACGTAATCACATAGTCAGTGGCTTCAGTTAAACCCAGTTCTTTTAGAAAAGGCGTGACCCCGGTGAGTGGTCGCCCAGTACATAGCACAACTTTAACGCTATGTTTTTTAGCAGCTTTGACAACTTTGATTGTTTTAGGGCTAAGGATGTTATTTTCATTTAATAGGGTGCCGTCCATATCGACAGCGACAAGTTTGATTGACATTATAAAAACTCCTTTTTAGTGGTTAGGATTGATTGCACCGTTACGCAAGTATGCTTTGAACTGGCGGTATATTGGTGCGAAGACTTCGATATCATTTTCGTTGAGCATTTCTTTAGGGAAATAGAAGCGTTCATCGCCGCTAAAACGGCCTGAGATGGCGGCCACCAAGTCACTTAATGATGATAACTCTTCAAGTTGACCATCAGATTGTATAATTTCAATCTGAGTTTTGGGTGATTTAGCGGAGGGATCATAGGCGTCATACGGCAAATCGAAACTGTTATTAACAGCAGTGTAATACTCACTGTTATAACCAGCTTGCTCGGTTAGCGCCCGTAATTCTGGTAAAACACGTTGGGTCTGTTGGCTAAAGGCAACCGATTTGAGTGGGCGGCGGCTTAAAAAGCGGTCGGCCAAATCATTGAGCACTGAATCCGGATAGTCTAACCAGTATAGAAAATAGGTATTCAAAACGCCATCATCTAATTTTAAATAGTCTTGTAAGGTGAAGTTCTGTTCGAAAAATGGAATCAATAATTGCGGTGCGAGACTCTGATGATGGTCAGGCTGTTGATAAAGAAATTTCGCACGTTGCAAGAGCTTTTGCAAGATAACTTCCATGCCGCGTGAAACAGGATGAAAATAAACTTGTTGATACATCTGGAACCGACTGACGATGTAATCTTCAACGGCGTGCATCCCGTTTGCTAAAAAGGCAATGCCCTTATCGTAAGGCCGCATGACTCGTAAAACACGCGTCAAATCGAATTCTCCGTATTTAGTCCCAGTATTGTAAGCATCCCGTAATAAGTAATCCATACGATCGGCATCAATCTGGCTGGAAATCATCTGGACAACTTGTGGATTCGGATAAGAATGATCGATTACACTAGCGACTTTCGCAGGAAAATCATCCGCAACTTGGGTTAAGACGCGATTAATGGCTGTCTCCGGGTTGGTGATAATTTGGCGCGTAATCAATTCATGATCAGTATTGAAGATGTGTTCGAAGGTATGTGAATAAGCGCCATGGCCGATGTCGTGCAATAAAGCTGCACATAAGGCGACTAACCGTTCATCATCGTTCCAAAGTCCATCACCGGCAACTTGACTAGGGTAGTTAAGTTGGAATTGATCACAGATCTGGCGTGTGATTTCATAAACACCTAATGAGTGGGTGAAGCGGGAATGTTCAGCGCCTTGGAAAACAGAGGAAGTCGTGCCAAGCTGTTTAATCCGCCGAAGATGTTGAAATTCGGGGGTGTCAATTAAATCGAGAATCACTTGATACTCGACGCGAATGTAGTTATGCACAGGATCACGGAATACTTTTTCACGCGATAGTTTAATAGCGGTGTTAGTCACAATATAATCTCCTTTTTGAGGCCCGTTAAACTTGATAACGGTGGAGTGCTGTTTGGTTTTTAAGTAGTAGTTGTTGATAAGCTTTCGTTTGTAATTGTGGTGTGAGGTCAACTAGTTGTGGTTGTTGAACCAATCGGCTAAAAGCGGTCTGTAGGTGCGTAATGGCTGTTGCAACAGTCATTGGTTCGTTTAATAGATCAGATAGGTTGGCCATGGTGTCCGGGATGACCACTGGGAAAGTCCACCGCGTTTGGCTTTGTGCTTGGCCAGCAGTGTAAAAACTGTGCATGAGTTTGCCACGTGCCTGTTGCTTGCCTGTAATGCTGGCGTATAAGAGTACGGCAATTCCGTTTTTGGCACGGCGTTGGGCAATACCGGCAAATTTTTGACCATTGATGCTGAGATCGTATTCGCCAGGGCAATAGGAGTGAGTGACTTCGAAATGGTCAATCGTGACGGGATAGTCTGCAAAGGCAGTTGTGAACAATTGGTGCATGAGCGCGTAAGCGGCATTAATGCTTAGGTGATCCGCCATATCAGGAAGATAGAAGCTAACGTTCAAAACGCCGGCATCCGTCACAATCCCCAAACCACCAGCGTTACGCACGAAATGGGCATAGTGTGCAACCTCTAATGTGGCAACCGCTTGTGGATAAGCAGGTAACTTTGTATCCATCATGCCCAAAATAACATTGTCAGCAAGCGTCCAAAAATGAATAATAGGTTGTTGTAATTCGCGGCTCAAAGCTAAGAGGCTATTAGCATGAGCAAAAGCGAGTGGTCCAGCCGCTTTTTCAAAATGTTGGGTTAAAATAGCCCATTCTTGATTGGCAGATAAAGTCGCTAAATCATCCATGGTAATCACCTCCGAAAATTAAAAACTCTTCTTAATTATAGCGTAAATTCTAGGCGCTGTCTGCAATCGGTACGTTGGTCAAAGAGAATTGGCGGATTATTCTGGCGCTCAAATTTTGAATGGCTTATAATAGAACTACTTAATTAAAATTAAAGGAAGTTATTTATGGCAAGTCAAAGCGGAATTCCGGTCAAGGTACACCTTGAAACGCAAATTCAACAAGATGGGCAACTTGAAAAACACGTTTTCGATGAGGATGGTCAAGTTGTCAAAATGGGAGAGTCACTTTACTTACGTTATCTGGAACACGGTGGTGAACAAGCCACCGCGGTACGGTTTAAATTGGCTGCTGACGGTCAAATTCAATTAACGCGGGGCACAGAAGAAGACGAGACGCAATTGCGGTTGTACTTTAAGCAAGGTGAAGACCTCGGATCAATTTACCAAACAAAATATGGCAACATGCCAGTGCTCACAACGACAACCCATTTATTATCGATGGTGAAGGAACAACCGTTATCAGGTGAAATTACGGTTCATTACCAACTTGCCATCAATAATCAAGCCGTGGGGGATTACAAATTACGATTGATTTTTACAGCTTAAGCTAGTATGATTAAGGATAGACTGTTGAAAGGACGTGTACTGGTTGAAATTAGACGTTTTTAAAGGCCAAAATAAAGAAGAACTATCAATGATTGAAGTCGCACATGCAATTTTAGAAGAAAAAGGCGACACGATTGCATTCGCTGACTTAACGAATGAAATTCAAAACTATTTAGGCAAAAGTGATGAAGAAGTGCGTGCACGCTTATCACAATTTTATACGGATTTAAATGAAGATGGTAGTTTCATTTCTTTAGGCGAAAACGTTTGGGGCCTCCGTTCTTGGTACCCATATGAATCTGTCGATGAAGAAGTTAACCATCCAGAAGATGAAGAAGACCAACCAACTAAGAAGAAACGTCGTAAGAAGGTTAATGCATTCTTAGCAGATGTTACCGACGATGACGATGTGATTGATTACAGTGACGATGATCCAGAAGACGAAGACTTAGATGCTGATGATGATGTTGATTTAGCAGCTACAGATGACGTTGCTGGTGATGACTTAACTGAATACAAAGCTGACTTACAAAACATCGGTGACGATGACGATGATGAAGACGACGATGCCTTAGAAGACGGTATCGAAGGTCAATTATCTGAATTTAGCGATGATGATGAAGACGACGAAGACGAAGATGACGAGCTTTAATTAGACGTTTCCGATTCGTTGCCATAAAAAAAGACGCCAAAGTTAACTTTGGCGTCTTTTTTTTTGCGTTTAATATTTTTAAGCTAATCCTCGTCGGATACCCGACTTACGACACACTCTCGTTCAAGAAAATGGTAAACCGCGCCGATTAAGTTGGCGTCTTGGTTGAAGTGACAAATTTCGATGTGTGGCACAGGAATAGGGGTGGTTGCCCCTGCACGGCGTTGCCAGTAACGATTAATACTACTATTGTCATTGGCTAAAAGTGCGTCAATCGCAGCGTTTAATTTTGGTAGTAGGTCAGTTCGCTGACTAATGCCACCACCGACACCAATAATCTCGGGCGTGTAAGCAACGTTTAAAAAGAGCATGATTTCCGCAAGGGCAGCATACATCTGTGTGACTTCTTGGGTGGCAATCGGATCCCCTTGATCGGCAAGTTCGAAGACGGTTTTGCCATCGATTGTATTGGGGAGTTTAAAATTACGGAGGGAGACAGTCTTGCCAATTTGGACGGGTGAGACTTTTGAATTGTTGAGTGTTTTAATGGCATCTGCGATGAATTTTTCGAAGTTATCGATTTTATCAGCAGTGGTTTTGAGAATGGTCCCATTTTCGATAATGGATAAGCCAATCCCAGAACCAATTATTGTGAATAAGGCGCTCAGATGACCTTGACCAATCCCAACTGTCATCTCAGCGAGTGCTGCACTGTCGGCATCATTTTGGAGAGAGACGGGCAGACCAAGGCGCGTTGCAAATTCAGTTTGAAATTCACCGAGGTGCAAAAATGGCACATAACTCATGCCATGGATGATGCCAGTCTGTTCATCTGGATCACCAGGACAACTCACCGCAATCCCGGTTAAGTGAAAGTCGGTCGCAAATTGATCACGTAATTGTTCAACTTCTGAATAGAAGCGATTGCGTGTTAGCGGTGTAGGGAATTGCGCTTGTTTAATTAGTTGGTGTTTCGTCCAAATCCCATATTTGACGGCAGAACCGCCGATATCTAGAGCTAGTAACGCGTCTTGTAGCATGGTGGGCCATCCTTTCAAAGTAGGTCATGCAAATAGTGTAGCATAGGCGATTTAAAATCGGCGCAGAAATGACTAATTTTTTTGCTTGACGCTAATTGCCATTTCTTGTATTATATTCATTGGGCGCTTTGCAGTTACTTTAATTGCGAAGCCAGAATCGGTTAACAGGCTCCCTGTTCATTTTGAATAGGGAGCTTGTTTTTGTTTTTGGTTGTTTCCCAAAAGCATGAATGTTTAGCGTAATGCTGAGAAGAAAAGGAGAATATTTATATGACCAAATATGTTTTTGTAACAGGTGGCGTTGTTTCTTCACTTGGTAAAGGAATTGTTGCGGCTTCACTTGGTCGTTTGTTAAAGAATCGTGGATTAAAGGTAACGATTCAAAAATTTGATCCATACATCAACGTGGATCCCGGTACAATGAGTCCTTACCAACATGGTGAAGTTTTCGTAACAGATGATGGTACTGAAACTGATTTAGATCTTGGCCATTACGAACGTTTTATCGATAATAATTTAAATAAATATTCTAACGTGACGACAGGTAAAATTTATTCAGAAGTTTTACGTAAAGAACGTAAAGGTGAATACCTTGGCGCAACTGTTCAAGTCATTCCACACATCACAAACATGATTAAAGAAAAAATCATGCGTGCTGCTACAACGACTGATTCAGATATCGTGATTACTGAAATCGGTGGGACTGTTGGTGATATTGAATCACTACCATTCTTAGAAGCACTTCGTCAAATGAAGGCGGATGTTGGCGCAGAAAACTGCATCTACATTCATACGACATTAGTACCTTATTTGAAGGCTGCCGGTGAAATGAAGACCAAACCAACACAACACAGTGTTAAAGAATTACGGAGCATCGGGATTCAACCAAACGTCTTGGTTTGTCGGACTGAAAAACCAATTCCTGATGACATGCGGAACAAGATTGCCCAATTCTGTGACGTTGAACCAGAAGCCGTTGTTGAATCACGCGATGCTGAATCAATCTACGATATTCCATTGTTATTGAAGAACCAAGGCTTAGATGATTTTGTCTTGAACCACTTCAAGATGACAGCACCAGAAGCTGACATGACAGAATGGATCGATATGTTACACACAATCAAGAACCTTGAAGGCACGAAGAAGATTGCCTTGGTTGGTAAATATATCGAATTGCAAGATGCTTACATTTCAGTGAACGAAGCATTACGCCATGCCGGTTATGCTTATAACACCGATGTTAAAGTGACACCAATCCAATCAGAAGATATTACGAAAGAAAATGTTGCTGAAACATTAGCTGGCTTTGATGGGATTATCGTCCCTGGTGGTTTCGGTGATCGTGGTTTAGAAGGGATGATCCTTTCAATTCAATATGCGCGTGAAAATGATGTACCATATCTTGGTATTTGTTTAGGGATGCAAATGGCAAGTATCGAATTTGCCCGTAATGTTGCTGGCATCACAGATGCAACAACTGGCGAAGTGCACCCAGATGCAGAACATAAATTGATTGACATCATGTCAGATCAAAAAGATTTAGAAAACATGGGTGGGACACAACGTCTTGGTTTATACCCATGTAAATTAAAACCAGGTACAAAGACTGCTGCTGCTTATGATAACCAAAGTGTTATCCAACAACGTCACCGTCACCGTTATGAATTCAATAACGAATACCGTGAATTGTTGACAGACAAAGGCTTAGTCTTTGCCGGGACTTCACCTGACAATCGTTTAGTTGAAGTGATCGAAATTCCAGAAAACAAATTCTTCGTGGCAGCCCAATATCACCCAGAATTCCTATCACGCCCCAACAAACCAGAAGGCTTGTTCAAGGCATTTATTGGCGCAACAATGTAGAGTGCTGACTCGAACGGGTTGGCTTTGAGGATTAGCTTAATCAGGCGGATTATCGACAAGGTCGGTAATATGACTGATGTGGCTAACCGGAATATGGAGCACGTTTCATAAAAGATGCTACTAGTCAGCACGACAAAGTAGCGTCTTTTTGTATGCCGAAAAATAGTTGTGAAAATGGAGATGATCCGTTTTGAAAAGCCTTACATTTTTAGACTTCTATAGCCCAATTGAATGCGATGATTAGCTTTTACTAAGTATGAAAATTAAAAAGTAAATGTTATCCCTAAATGCCTTGTAATTTATGTGCTGATTAATTATTATTATACATGTATGACTAATTATCAACGGCATTGAGTAGATTGGAGCCGTTTTCCAATTTTAAAAAATAAAACTAAAAAATTAAAAAACTTAAAAATATCAAAAGCGCCTTCTGGTTTAAACCACAGGAGAAGTGGGAAACTGAAGGCGGTTCTTTTGTTGCAGAGCGAACGGGGAAATCTAAAAATGAAAAAAATGTTAATTCAAGGTGGCAATCTCTTATCTGGAGAGGTCACAATTGGCGGTGCAAAGAATAGCACGGTTGCGATTATTCCCGCTGCTATTTTGGCGGAGTCGAAAGTCGTTTTAGACTGTGTGCCGCACATTAAAGACGTCAACAGCCTACTATCCATTCTAGAAGATATGTCTGTCTCATCTACTTTTGCTGATGACACGGTTGAAATTGATCCAACCCACATTATTTCGACACCACTTCCAAGCGGGAAGATTCAAAGTTTACGCGCCTCATATTATTTCATGGGGGCTTTATTAGGCCGTTTTGGGGAAGCAATCGTTGGGCTTCCAGGTGGCGATGATATTGGTCCACGACCAATTGATCAACATATTAAAGGGTTTGAAGCACTTGGTGCGACAGTGACTAATAACCACGGTGCTATCCAAATTAAGGCACCAAACGGCTTACACGGTGCTAAAATTTATCTTGATATGGCATCAGTTGGCGCAACGATTAATTTATTATTAGCCGCTGTCCGTGCTGAAGGACAAACTGTCATTGAAAATGCAGCACGCGAACCCGAAATTGTGGATATCGCGACATTCTTGAACAACATGGGTGCTAAGATCCGCGGTGCTGGGACTGACATTATCCGCATTGATGGGGTTGAACATCTGTATGGGCGCAATACACACACCATTATTCCCGATCGGATTGAAGCGGGAACTTATTTAAGTATGGCTGCAGCCATCGGGGATGGCGTGAACGTCAAGAACATCATCAGTGAACACATGGACGCTTACCTCGCTAAGTTAGAGGAAATGGGCGTTAAGATGGATGTTAAGGAAGATAGTATCTTCGTTTATCCATCACCTAATTTAAAAATGGTTCAAATTAAAACTATGCCATATCCTGGATTTGCAACGGATTTGCAACAACCACTAACGCCGCTCTTATTAAAAGCGCAAGGTGAAGGCATTGTGGTTGATACCCTTTATCCTAAACGAACACGCCACGTCCCAGAATTAATTCGGATGGGTGCAAATATCTCAATCGAAAATGATGTGATTATTTTACATCATGCCGACAAGTTACAAGGTGCCGAAGTATCCGCCGATGAAATTCGGGGCGGTGCTTGTTTAATGATCGCTGGCTTAATGGCCAATGGTGTGACAACGATTGATAACGCAAGTAATATTTTGCGAGGCTATGACCGCGTTGTTGATAAACTAACGGGTCTGGGCGCAATCGTCAAAATGGTTGAAGAATAAGTTAACCATCTATTGTTTTTTGTTAGCATTCATGCTAATATTTAATGGTTATGTAAACAAATATCTCTGACATAGTAAATATCTCAGGGCAAGACTTAAGTTGTGCATCTGAATTGATGCAGATAACTTTAGCAAAAAGGAGCGGAAAAGACATGAAACAAGGTATTCATCCAGATTATCACAAGGTAGTATTTATGGATTCATCAACTGGCTTCAAGTTCATCTCAGGTTCAACTGCTAACTCAGCTGAAACTGTTGAATGGGAAGACGGTAACACATATCCATTAATCCGTGTTGAAATTTCGTCAGATTCACATCCATTCTACACAGGTAAACAAAAGTTTACTCAAGCAGATGGTCGTGTCGATCGTTTCAACAAAAAATATGGTTTTGCAGACAAGAACGCTGCCAAATAATTATTTTGAAACCGGGGAATTTTTCCCTGTTTTTTTTTGCCTTTTTTTCCATAAAAATAGCCGATTGCAAACGGCAATCAGCTATTTAATCAACATTTTTTGAATTCGATGACTAGCGAGACACGCTAGCAAAATGACTGGGAAAAATTGAATCGGGAAAAGAAAGAGTAACAAAGTAGCAGTGACGTACGGTTGCGCCACGATCACCGTACAACTGACAGCGACAACCGTGGCAACCAGGAGGCCGGGAGTGTATGGCAATACAACGGCGAGACTTAAACCGATTGCCGCACTTGCAAAGATGGCTGGGAAAATTTTACCGCCCCGCCAACCAAAGGCAAATAGCAGATTAGTTAGAACGGTTTTTCCAAGCCCGATTAAGAGTAAATAAATGAATAATTGATCTAAAACGGATTTGGTAAAGGTGAACAAGTAGTGTTCTCTAGAAAAGAGTAAATAAGGCGACAATAGACCACAAGCACCCAAGAACACACCAGCGATCATTGCAAGTAAGACCGGCCGCTGAATCGTATCAAAGAGCCACTGGCACCATTGTTCTATTTTTAAGAATAGATTGCCAAAAACTAAACCGATAATTAATGCTAAAATAAGAAGTGGCCAAACTATTAATGTCCAATGAATGATTGGTGTGTGCAGTGTAAATGGACTTTCTTTGGGGAAGAGTTGGTTGACCAAGGCGAAACCAAGAATCCCAGTTGCGGTTGTGAGAATGTATAATAGAACTTGATTGAAGTGTGATTTGAAATGATCGCGCAAGGAGGTCGTCTCAATCGCCTCACCAACACCGGCTAGCGGTGCGTGGAAGATGGCCGCTAGTATGGCACCAATCCCCATCGTCAAAAACGTTTCTTTTTGCTGAGCGGTTAGTTTAAGTCGATCGCCCAACCAAGTGATTAGGCCGCCGACGATGGTCGAGAGCGCGGCTTCAGGGCCAAGGCTAGCGCCGCAGGCTAATATAACTAAGGCGGCGATAATGTTTTTACCGACTTGCTGTTGGTAGGCAACGGAACCGGTTTGTTTAAATTCGCTGAGTGTTTCATGCATTGTTTTAGGATAAGGTCCCCCAATAACGTCGCATTAAGCTGACGAGTAATCCGCCAAATAGACCAACAAGCAACGGATAAAATGGCTGGTTGAAATGCGAATAACCGACTTGCCAAATTAAGTGTGTACTGAAATTAATGAGGGCTAAAAAGGCGGCCCCTATGCCACCAATCAACAATCCTAAAAGTAAGCTATATAAAACAAAAATAATTTTAAACTGCGTGGCTTTAGTGGTAGGTGATGACATAGAGCCTCCTAGTTAAGGGAATTATTTATGAACTATTATGCACTACCCACGCTAGTTTGACCATAGTCGAATTGTGAGGGAAAGAATAATGAAAATCGATCGATTACAAGCATTTAGCGATGGCGTTTTTGCCATTTTATTAACACTATTAGTGTTAGACTTTAAAGTGCCGGACTATCAAGCAGGGCATTTGAGTCAAGCGGTGATTGCACAGTGGCCAACTTTGGCTGCCTATGTACTATCCTTTTTTTATGTGGGGACATTATGGTTGTTTCATCACGATTATTTTGCGAAAACAAAACAAACTAACTGGCAGTTAAACGTGATCAATCTCAGTATTTTATTTGCAGTGACACTGATTAATTACCCAACTAGTTTGTTGTCGGAATCGATTGCTCAACAAAATGGCGCTGATATTCGATTTGCTTTTACATCGTATGCGATTGTTGCATTAGTCATCTCAGCTTTGTTTTGGGTATTATATCGGTATATGGCACTGCATCATGAACTAATGCGTCAGTATGAACAGCGACACGAGGAATTTTATCAAACGATTAAAAATGATCCCTTACGAAGTGTCTTGATTTACGCCATTGCCATTGTCGGAATTCAGATTAATAGCTGGCTAGGGGCACTGTTGATTTTGCTGGGCAATATCTTTCATTTCATCGCATACTTGCGACTTAGTCGGAGTGTCACGCTGTATCATTTGAATGGAAAGGATGAATAACATGGCAAAACAAAAAACAAATTGGCGGTGGGTAGATTGGCTTTATGTCTTCACCATTGTGAGTCAATTAATCTATATTGGTTATTACTTAGAACAAATGCTGACTAACCCAAAAGACAACGGAACATTGTCTTTTGCCGTTTTACAAGTGGTTGCAGGCCTGGTGATTGCGACCTTACCTATTATCATTGAACGCTTTATGCCATACCGGTTTCCAGAGATTCTATATGCAGTTTATTTAATCTTTGTATACTGTTCGATTTTATTGGGGACGGGATTACATTTTTATAGTCGCTTATACTACTGGGATAAATTCTTGCATGTCTTGAGTGCCGGGTTATTGGCGGGCTTAGGGTATACGGTCTTTAACGTATTGATTTCAAAACAACTCCGTCAAACCATTTCAGCCTTACTCATGAGTTTGTTTGCGGCAACGTTTGGGAGTACGATTGGTGTGTTGTGGGAATTCTATGAATTTACCGGCGATAGTTTGTTAGGCTTAAACATGCAACGTTATATGGCAAAAGGTCACCTTTTATTAGGCCAAGCAGCCTTGTTAGACACGATGGGGGACTTACTAGCGGATGTCTTGGGATCATGTTTAATCGCCATTATCGGCTATTTCTGTATTAAACATAACCGGGACTGGTTAGATAAACTGACGTTTACCAAAAAATAGAGTGCGTTTGTGGCGCTTATATTTTGAGCATTAACTGGATTTGACGAATTGGCGATTGTAATCACCGATTTGGCAAATTCTGTTAAGCGCAGAAATATGCCACAAAAAGCACGTTTCAACAAAAAAGTGGTGTCGCTCTGAAAATGAGCGACACCACTTTTTTGTATTATTTTTGTATTTCATGTTCTTCGCGTAAGACTTTTGTATTCTGACGCACCCAGAAGAGGTTGACGATTACTAAAACGGTTGTCGATAGGAAAACCCCGCTGTAACCGAATAGGCCAGAAACGCTGGAACCAATTAAAGGTCCGGCGACATTCCCCATTGCTTGGAAGGATTGGTTATAACTGAAAATCCGTCCGGCGGAACTATGGGGTGAGTACTTCGCAAGAATCGTTTGAACTTGCGGTAACAATGCGGCATCGGCGACCCCAACCAGCAGACGCAGGGCACCGAGTTGCCAAACATTTTGAACGAAAGCTTGCGGAACGTAAACGAAGACGGCGAAGATCAAGCCACCGAGTAAAATTTTCTCGGAACCGATCCGATCGCCAAGTGCACCAAAACGCGGCGCGGCAATTAAGGTTGCGATCCCTGGAGTAGCCGCGACAACTCCGCTGACTAACGCTACGTTATTGCCATGATGCATTAATTGACGGACATATAAACTCAACAGCGGGCTAATTGAGTTGTTGGAGGCTTGAATAATCATTGTGGTGACGAACATGCCGATAATTAAATGCGGGTATTTCAATTCATGAATCAGTTGCCGACCGGGTACTTGATCGCCTTTTTCTACTGGCGTGAAGTCTTCGTGAACGAAAACCAGACAGAGGATAAAGACGATGAACAAGATGGTACCGGTAATGAAGAAGGTTGTTCGATAGCCGGTTGCTTGGGCGATAATCCCACCCAACAACGGGCCTAATAAGGTTCCGGAAACACTTCCGGTGGTCAGGGTGCCTAAAGCTTGACCACTTTTTTCTTGTGGTGCTGAAGTGGCAATTAAGGCGTTTGAATTACTGATATAACCCGAGAAGAAGCCTTGTAATAGTCGCAAACCAATTAATTCATAAATATTTTGGACTAAGCCCATCGCACCCAGGACAATCGCTAGTCCTAATGAGGCACGGAGTAACATTAATTTGCGACCACGGCGGTCAGCAATTTTGCCCCACCATGGTGAAATCAGAGCGGTAACCAAGAAGGTAATAGAATAGGTCACCCCACTCCATAAACTCAGTTGGGCCGTTGTAAAGTTGCCAAGTGTGTCAATGTATAACGACATAAATGGCATAATCAAACTAAAAGCAACCCCGGCCATGAAATTACCAAACCATAAAACGACGAGGTTCTGTTCCCATTGTGCGCGGCGTCTGAATAAACGTTGACGAATGTTAGTCAACATGGTGTCATCATCTCGATTCTAAAAAGTTAAAGCGGCGACCACGTTTGCTGATGTGCGTGGTAGGCGTCTTTTAAGTGTGGGAGTTGTTCAAAGAGGGCAGTCAGTTGCGCATCTTTAGCTCGTGGCAGCTGGTGTTTAAAGTACAACCGCTGAGTGTCGTAGGCAGTCAATGCGCTTGCTTGTTGGGCTGGTGTACCGTGTTCGGCAAAATAGAGTAGCCAATCAAACAGCCATTCTTTATCAGCATCGGCTTCATAACGGGCTAGCAAAGTGTCTAGCTGTGCTCCCTGTGCCACTAACAAGTAATGGTTACGCTGCAAAGGGGTTAACTCATTATCTGGATTTAGATCAATTACTTTGGGACCTAATTGTTCGAGAAAACTATCCAGCGAATCAGCAACGGTTAACCATTGATCGACCTCAGTATCTATGTAGCGAATCGGTGGTTCAGCTGAGGCTTGTTGGCAATCAAATACAAAGTACTGCTGTTGATGCTGACTAAAAGGGACTAAGTAATCGGGCAAGTCGGGGGCTTGGATGACTGCTTCACCGTTGTGAGCAATCCCAGCTAAATAATGACACTCAACGTCGGCGAGACCATCACTTGTTGGCTCACTCGTAGGAAGGCTAAAGTTAGTCAAAAAACCGCCATTGGTTGTTTGACAAAGTGCCCGATAACTCATGGGAATCCGAGGGTCATCGACAATCATCCGTGGTGCAGTTAAATCAACATTCGCAATTGCTGGCTGTGCAGTAAACATGCAAGTATCCCTCCCAAAATTGGTAACTCTTTAATTTTACCATTTATGTCAAACCAAGATTTTGTTAAGGTTGGCAACCTATTCTTTATTTGTTGTAGCGAGTCTGATAATATGAAGACAACATTAAAGAAAAGAGGATACGCGTATGTTGTGGTTTATTATTATCATTATTTTGTTAGTGGTTGGCGCGGTTGGCTTCTATATCAGCACCTACAATAACATGGTCAAGAGTCGGAACTGGACAGATGAAGCATGGAGCCAAATCGATGTACAACTCAAACGGCGGAATGACTTGATTCCAAACTTAGTATCGACCGTGAAAGGTTATGCTAAGCATGAACAAGACACGTTGGAAAAAGTCATCAAGATGCGGAATCAATTGGTTGAAATGCCAGCTGATAATCGGCAAGCAACAATGGCGGCTTCTAATCAATTAACGGATTCATTGAAAAGCGTTTTCGCCTTGTCAGAAAGCTATCCAGATTTAAAAGCGGACGCAGAATTTACGAAGTTAATGGAAGAATTGACGAATACGGAAAATAAAATTGCGTATGCACGTCAATTGTTTAACTCAAGTGCTACCCGTTACAACAACCAAATTCAAACTTTCCCTGGTAATATTTTGGCAGGTGCTCACAATTTCCAAAAGACAGCTTACTTAGAAACGCCAGTTGAGGAAAAAGCAGCACCTAAAGTTTCCTTTGAATAGGGTGTGATTGGGAATGTTATTTGAACAAATTCAACAGAACAAACGTAAAACGGTATATGTGATGATTGGCTTTTTTGCTTTAGTATTGGCAATTGGGGCTGCATTAGGGTATCTGTTTATGCGTAATTTGATTAGTGGTGTCGTGGTGGCGGCTATTTTAGCCGCCGTTTATATGGCGATGATGATTGGAAACTCAACCAACGTTGTTATGCAGATGAATCATGCGACCGAAGTCCATGATGCTAGCGAATATCCTGATTTATGGCACATTGTTGAAGACATGGCGATGGTCGCCCAAGTACCGATACCCCGGGTTTTCATTGTTGACGATCCTAGCCCAAACGCGTTTGCAACAGGCAATGATCCACAACACGCTGCGGTGGCGGTCACGACTGGCATCATGGCGCGTTTGAATCGGGAGGAACTCGAGGGGGTAATTGCTCACGAAGTCTCCCATATTCGCAATTACGATATTCGGTTACAAACGATTGCCTTGGCACTTTCTGCGGTGATTTCAATGCTCGTGAACATCGGCAGCAACATGTTATGGTGGGGCGGCGGCCGCAGTCGTGATAACGACCGTGAAGAAGGTGCAAGTAATATCATCGGTTTGGTTTTTTCGATCCTATTGTTGATATTGGGACCTTTGGCGGCTAGTATTGCACAGATGGCGTTGTCGCGAAATCGGGAATACTTGGCTGATGCATCTGGTGTCGAATTAACGCGGAACCCACAAGGTTTGATCAATGCGTTATTAAAGATTTCTGACAGTGAGCCAATGCAAGCTGCGGATCCATCAAGCGCAGCTTTGTATATCTCAGATCCATTTAAAGGACTTAGTCGGTCGGGTGCTCATTTATTTGATAGTCATCCACCGATTGAAGAACGAGTCGCTAAATTAAGAGCGATGTAATGTTTTAAAGACATAACGCATCAGCTGTAGGTAATAGTTGATAGAACACGTTTTATATAGAGGGAGGCAAAATTCATTTTTGTCCCTCTCTTTTTTTGTATAATAAAGGAAAAGAGGAGTGATCAGTGTGCGATTATCCCCAATCCAGCAGTTAATGGCGTTACAATCTACTCTAATAATGCAATTGAATGAGACACCGAGCAAACAGATTACCATGATTGATTTACCGGTTGTGCGTGGGCAATTATTATTGGCATTGCATGCGCGTCACCAGCTAACATTATCGACGCAACAACGCACAATGATTCAACGCGCCATCATCACAACGCTGGCAACTAAAACGGATGGCACTCAATTAATGGATCTTTGGCGGCAAACACTACCGCAGCGGTATCGGATTGTTGATCAGGCAGAGGTGGTGGCCCATTTTGAACAGTTAGAACGCGCTAATTGGGACGTTGCGAGTTTACGCGCTTATGCAACCCATTTAACGGGACAACTTGCTGCGCAACCAACAGCGCTTAAAAGGATTTTGCAACACAATTGGCAAGCATTACATCAAGTAGGCTCAGCACTTTATCAAATGCTTTTTGAAGCATACGGGGACCGAACTGCACAACCAGTAATTAATTACCAGCGGATCAATTTAGTGCTCACGCATTTAGGGGCGCAGTTGGATGAGCATGCGTTTTTGCAATTAACAGCACGTGATTATCAACTTGACCCGCAATTAGCACCAGATGCGCCTTTTTTAGCAACCTTTGCGCAAAGTGTGCAACGTGCATTTGTCGGTCGAGTTTTAACCGATAAACGGATTCATCAATTCAGAATGTATTTAGATCGGCAGAATCTACGCTATATCCGCCATTATTTTCAACACTCTGGTGAAACAGATGAACAAGCCTTAGCGCGGTTTGTGCGAAAACGACAAGCGACCCAGCCACATTATTGGCTGCGGCGTGAACCAGCTCGGCTCCATAATAAATACCGCAACGGACAGCGCCCAACAACGCATTGGAATCGAAAACGACTCACGCCGGATTTTCATAGTGAATTTATTCTAGCACCATCTGGAGCATTTATCAGTCAATGGCAAGTGCTTAAATTAAAGGCTGATGGTCTGATTGATAGTAATCCTGACCATTACCAGCTAGATGATGGCACACTCCGGCAACTACTAAACGGTGAATCGTTTAATTATGCTAATCGGAATGATCGGCAACACGCCCGGTTAGATAGCCAACCACCGCTGCAAAATGATCATGCACTACGCAAAACAGCTTTTAAAGGGTGGCGGAGTCCGACTAAGCAACAATATCGACCAAATGATAAACAGGTTGATGACTATTCACGGTGGTACTCTTAATTGGTGGTCAATCATTTTTGGGGCTTTTTTGAAACTATGGTACAATATTGCGTAGTATTTTAAGCCATAACTAAAAAAAGCGTGCGTAAAAATGCACACAGAGTAATAGGAGTTATTGAGATATGAAAATGCAGTTGGGTGAAATTGCACGAGTCACTGGGGCTAAAAACGATATTGAACAATGGGCAACCATTGAAGTGACGAATGTTGCGTTTGACGCACGTCAATTAAATGCGGGCGCTTTGTTTGTACCGTTAGCTGGTATGCGTGATGGTCACGACTTTGTTGGACAAGCTAAGGAAAATGGGGCAGTGGCAACTTTTTGGGCTGCCAATCATGATGCACAGCCAACTGATTTTCCTGTATTAGTGGTTACAGACCCACTAGCGGCTTATCAGAAGTTAGCCATGCATTATCTCCAAAAAATTAATCCCAAAGTGGTTGCGATTACCGGTAGTAATGGTAAAACAACGACGAAAGATATGACAGCTGCTGTTTTAGGTAGTCAGTACAATATGCACAAGACACAAGCTAACTTTAATAATGAAATTGGTGTGCCACAAACGATTTTATCGATGGAAGCTAATACTGAAATTTTAGTGATTGAGATGGGGATGGATCGCCCAGGTCAATTAAAAGCGCTCAGTGAATTAGCCATGCCAGATGTCGCAGTCATTACGATGATCGGGGAAGCCCATATCGAATTTTTCAAGACGCGTGATAAGATTGCCGATGCTAAGATGGAAATCACAGATGGGCTCAAAGAAGATGGTCTATTAATTTACGCTGGCGACGAACCGCTATTGACTGAACGGGTTGGCGAACTCACAACCGAGACATTCGGTAATTTGACGACCAATGACTTATATCCCTTACAAGTCCGTGCAGGTGAAACTGAAACGTCATTCAAGTTGAATGCTTGGCCAGAGATGACGTTTACTATTCCAATGATGGGTGCTTATAATGTCAATAATGCGTTGGCCGCAATTTTGGTTGGGCAACGGTTCCACATTAAACCAGAATTAATGAAAAAAGCCTTGGCGAATTTTGAAGTCACAAGTAATCGGACAGAGTGGCTTGTTGGTCAAAAGGGTGAACGGATGTTGAGTGATGTTTACAATTCAAACCCAACGGCTGCCAAAGAAGTTTTACACAATTTCAGCCATTTTGAGACTGACGGGCGGCGGATTGCCGTCTTAGGCGACATGTTGGAACTTGGTACTGCCAGCAAGAAATTACACGAAAGTTTGGCCCAAGAATTAGATCCCACGATGATTCAAGAGGTCTTCTTGTTCGGGGATGAAATTGAACCATTATATGTGACGTTAAAAGAGCGTTATGCACCAGAACGCCTCCATTACTTTAACCGCCATGAACAAACGCAATTAATTGCTGGCTTGCAAGCGCAGGTACAACCTGACGATTTAATCGTTTTAAAGGCAAGTCATGGCTTACATTTAGAAAAAGTAGTCGCTGCTTTACAAGATACTGAAGTTAATTAATGATTAGCAATTGACAGACAACTGCACAGGCACGCTGTTTAGCGATTGAAGCTATGGAATTAGATTAACAACTGGAGCAATTCCGTTTGCTAATTAAGTTGTGGCATGATAAGCTATTAAGGAGCTTTTTTAATGAAAAAGGCTTTTGAAAACAATTATATTACAAGACAGATTTTTGAAAATGGTGCAATTGACGAAGTGGACCTGTTTTGTAATGGCATGTTTTTTACAAAACAAGGAGGAACACTATTTGAAATTCGCAGAATTAGGTTTATCAGAACCAATTATGAAAGCCATCGAACGCGCTGGCTTTGAAGAAGCAACACCCATCCAAGGCGAAACAATCCCATTGGCATTAGCTGGTAAGGATGTTATCGGTCAAGCACAAACTGGTACCGGTAAGACAGCCGCTTTTGGTTTACCAATCTTACAAAACTTGGACTTAGACAATCCTAACATTCAAGCATTAATCATTTCACCAACGCGTGAATTGGCAATCCAAACACAAGAAGAACTCTATCGCTTAGGTCGCGACCGTAAAGCGAAAGTACAAGTTGTATACGGTGGGGCTGACATTCGTCGCCAAATCCGTTCATTAAAAGATCACCCACAAATTCTTGTTGGGACACCGGGTCGTTTATTGGATCATATCAACCGTCGCACAGTTAAATTAGACCACGTGAAAACATTGGTCTTAGATGAAGCTGACGAAATGTTAGACATGGGCTTCGTTGATGATATCGAAAGCATCATCAAACAAGTGCCAGACCAACGTCAAACACTTTTATTCTCAGCAACATTACCAGCACCAATCATGAAAATCGGTAAGAGCTTCATGACTAACCCTGAAATGATCAAAGTGAAGTCAAAAGAATTAACGGCTGACTTAATTGATCAATACTATGTGCGGGCAAAGGACTTCGAAAAATTCGACATTATGACGCGTTTATTCGATGTTCAATCACCTGAATTAACATTAATCTTTGGTCGGACAAAACGGCGTGTTGATGAATTAACACGCGGTTTGAAGGCTCGTGGTTACAATGCTGAAGGGATTCACGGTGATTTATCACAACAAAAACGGATGAGCGTCTTGAAATCATTTAAGGCTGGCCGTTTAGATATCTTAGTGGCAACAGACGTTGCTGCTCGTGGTCTTGATATCTCAGGTGTGACCCATGTTTATAACTACGATATTCCTCAAGATCCTGATAGTTATGTTCACCGGATTGGCCGGACAGGTCGTGCCGGTAAGTCAGGCGTTTCAGTTACTTTTGTAACACCAAACGAAATGGAATACTTACACATCATCGAAAACTTAACGAAGAAACGGATGTTACCATTACAACCACCTACAGAAAAAGAAGCCTTCAAGGGCCAATTAGCTGCAGCGGTTGCAGACATCAACTCAATGATTGAAAAAGGCCAATTGGCTAAATTCAGCGAAGAAGCTGAAGAATTATTGAAACAATTCTCTGACGTTGAATTAGCTTCAGTGCTTTTGAAGACAATCAGCAAGGAATCAGTTCCTGTTAAGATAACACCAGAACGTCCATTGCCTTCACGTAAAAAAGGTGGCAATCGTAGCGGCAACCGGAATGGCGGCGGCAATCGTCGTGGCGGTAACGGTGGCGGCTATCGCGGTGGCAATCGTCGTGGTAATGGCGATGGCAAACGTCGTGGTAATGACAACAAAGACGGTCGTCGCAACAGTGGCAACGGCGATAGCAGCAAACGTCGTAGTAATGACAATCGTGACAACCGTAAGAAGACTGATGGCCGTTCAAAACGGAACTTCACAATTCGTACAAACGATAAATAAGACTTTTTAAAAACAGCGGGCGGCCAACTTGGTCGGCCGCTGTTTTCATATAGTCAATTGTGACAGAGATGTAAGTTCAGTCTCTGTCTTTTTTGTGGTAAACTAATTAAAAATAGGGTACTAGGGGCGAAGACGATGATTGCTGGATTAGGCATTGATTTAGCCGAAATTGATCGATTTGAAAAAGCACAGAGTAAGAATAGTCATTTTGCTGAAAAAGTATTAACAGCTAAGGAATATGAACTGTTTAAACGGTATACGGGGCGCCGTGCGTTAGAATTTTTAGCGGGGCGCTTTGCAGTGAAGGAAGCTTTTAGTAAAGCTTATGGGACTGGTATTGGACAGGTACAACTGCAAGCGATTGAAACGTTAAATGATGCAAAGGGCAAACCCTACATCAAACAAGATTTATTTGAGGGAACTGTCCACGTATCACTTTCGCATACAACGACGTTAGTGATGGCAGAAGTTATTTTGGAAAGAGGTTGAGACGATGACAGTCGGCTACTTACGACCAACACGCATTCTAGTTGATCAAAACGCAATTTATGAAAATATTCAAAATGAACTAAAGGATTTAAAAGGCACAGATGCAGTGATTTTCCCTGTCTTAAAAGCAAATGCTTATGGGCATGGCATGATTCCTGTTGCAGAAGCGGCCCAAGCGGCTGGTGCTGCAGGATTTTGTGTGGCTATTTTAGATGAGGCCTTAGCTTTACGGCGTGCTAACTTTACGGAACCCATTTTGGTGCTAGGGATTACACAGCCCACCGAAATCGAATTGGTGATTGCCAACCAAATCTCCATTACGGTCGGCTCACTCGAATGGTTGCAAGCTGCTTACGAAATTGCCCAACAAATACCTTATCCACAACCAATGCACATTCATTTGAGTGTGGATAGTGGTATGGGGCGAATTGGTTTTAGAGATGCGACTGAATTACTAGCAGCAGCCACATTTATCAAAGCACATGCGAAATATTTTGATTTAGAAGGGATTTTTACCCATTTCGCAACTGCGGATGATCCCGATGATACTTATTTTAAAGAACAAAGTGCCCGGTTTAATGAACTAGTAGCCGTGTTACCAGAACGTCCACGATTTGTGCATGTTTCGAATTCAGCCACGAGTTTATGGCACTCAGCTTGCAATGAGAATTTAATTCGAATGGGAATTAGTATGTACGGATTGAATCCTTCAGGGAATGCGATTCCTGAATTGCCTTATGCATTGAAACCGGCGCTAAGTCTTGAATCAGAATTGGTCTTTGTTAAGCAAGTTGAAGCCGGAAGTAAGATTGGTTACGGTGCGACTTATGAAGCGAGTGAATCTGAATGGATTGGGACGATTCCAATCGGTTACGCCGATGGTTGGTCTAGACGGATGCAAGGCTCAACCGTTTTGGTGGATGGACATCGGTGTGAAATTGTCGGTCGGGTCTGCATGGATCAATTGATGATTCGGTTACCTAAGCAATATCCAGTGGGGACCAAAGTAGTTTTTGTTGGTAAAAGTGGTGATGACGAAATTACTTTACAAGAGATCGCAGATTATGCAGGGACGATTCACTATGAAATTATCTGTGGTTTATCTGATCGGTTACCACGGGTTTACAGTGGAATTGATGAACATTAAGGATTAAGAATTTGATTATCGCCAGTTCTGTGGTAGGATGAATAAAGGTTAAAGTGTTGATTCGGAGGTTGATGCAGATGAAAGCTAACCGTGAACAACTATCCGTTAAATTAGACGTTGAGTTGGTCCAAGCAATTAAGCAGTATTGTGAGGTGTATGCCCTTGATGAGAATGATTTGATTCAAGATGCGCTTCACGAATTCATGGCGACCAGACAGTCAAAAGTAGATAACGTCATTAACGGGTACGCTGAGATGGCTAGCATCAACAGTCAAATTGCGGCTGAATTTAACGCTTGCGAAAGTGAGGCGTACGCACACATTCGCGTAGTTGATTGATCCTAATTGGAGGGAGAACAAGTGGGAGAATTAATACAGCGTGGCGATATTTTTTATGCGGATTTATCACCAGTGGTCGGTTCAGAACAAGGGGGCATGCGTCCTGTTTTAATCATTCAAAATGATGTGGGTAATCACCATAGTCCAACCGTAATCGTTGCCGCGATTACAGCAAAGATTCAAAAACCGAAATTACCAACACACGTTGGGATTACGGCCAAGGATAATGGTGTCGAACGCGACTCCGTGATTTTATTAGAACAGGTACGAACGATTGATAAACAACGCTTGAAAGATCGCGTCACACATTTAGTGGCGGATAAGATGGCACAAGTCGATCGGGCGCTCACCATTAGTGTTGGACTTAAACCGGTCTTAAATCCTTAATACATAAATACCAAAAAGAAAGAATGAAGAGAACCCGCTTATAAAAGCGGGTTCTCTTTTTTTGACCTTTATCAACAGCCGGTAAATATGATATGATGGTAGCTGTTCGAAAAAACGTGGTTCGTAACCATCCCACGCAAAAAAACTAGGAGGATTCAAAGATGACGAATCAAAGTCGATTAAAAACGGTGATTCTAAACGGGTTAGTGGCAGCATTATACGTTGTTTTATCGTTATTCCCAGGTATGTTGGGATTTGCTTCAGGAGCCATTCAATTTAGAATTTCGGAAGGCTTAAACCATTTAGTGGTCTTCAATAAGAAATATCTATGGGGTGTTTTCGGTGGGGTATTAGTGTTCAATTTCTTTTTCAGTTCTGAAAACAAGTTACTCGATACGCTTTTTGGTGGCGGGCAAACTTTATTGGCGCTGCTTGTATTAACGCTTGTGATGCCCTATTTAAAACAAACTTGGCAAAAAATGGTGGTCAATATTCTCTTGTTCACCGTTTCGATGTGTATGATTGCGTGGATGATTGTGTTAACCGGTTCTACTGCTAGCACACACATTCCATTCTGGCCAACGTATATTTCGTTGGCACTTTCAGAAGCAGTCATCATGGTGATTACCGCACCAGTAATGTATGCTGTGGATAAAGTTGTGCACTTTGATGCACAAATGAAATCATAAGGATTAAAAAGGGCAGTCCTAATTAGGACTGCCCTTTTTTACGTTAAACTAAATTATCAAGTTTGGAGTCATCACGGAGCGCCTTACCAGATTGTAAATCATCGATTTCAGGAACACGATAGCCTTTTTTCTCGAGCTTATAAACAATCTTTTTCAAAATCTCAAGATCAAGTCCAGCAGGCAAGGTGAAAAGGGTGCGTCGTACGAATTCATCTTGCTTAGCATCTAAGGTGATGCAGCTGGCGATTGAGGTATATTTAGTGATAATCTTCGACATGGCAACCAAATCACCTTGTTCACCAGAAGAAAGCACAGTGAGTACATAGCTACTTAATTCGAGATTCCACGCTTCAGAAAGCATATTTAATAACGTGCTATGCGTGAGAATTCCGTAAAAATTGCTATCTTCGTCTAATACGGCGATGTATGGCAAATCTTTAATGTTGAAGAATACTTTGAAAAACGGTGCGTCAACTGGAATATACTTGGTCATATTCTTCAATAAACTGGTCACGGGAAGCTGCATATCGCCCCCTTGAGACTTATGACGGTAGATGTGCATCTTATAGATGTTACCGCGGAAAATCTTGCCGCTAGCATCTAGGACGGGCACACAACGGTAACCAGACTCTTCTAGTAGCTGTAATGCCTCTTCTAAGGTCACCGATTCAACAATTGTGGTGAGACGTTCTTTAGGTAAAACTAGGGATTTAATGAGCATAGGCTTTCTCCTTAGATTAAAATTCTCTCATATACTAATGTAATCATAGCATACCACCAAGCAGATTAAAATAACTAGTTTTTCGACTCAGCGAAAACTTGATTAGTAATCGATGAGAAAGAACGTGAAATCTAAGCAATAAAAAAGCAGGGATAAAAGTTAATTTTATCCCTGCTTTGTATTTAATCGTTGAGCTTACTTTTTCTAAACGAATTCTGTAGGTCAGCTACCTCTGGTTAATCCGTAGAGGAGAGGTGTTGCTAGTACACTACGTCTAAATCACTACAACTGGAATGCCTTCGCTAACAGTATCGTAAAGTTTAGCCATTGTGCCAGGTGGGGTATTGATACAGCCGTGTGAGCCGTGTTCTTTATACCAGTCACCACCGTACTTAGGTTGCCATGGCGAATCATGAATCCCAACGCCAGTTTCATCGATTGGCATCCAGTAATTAACTGGGCTTGCGTATTCGCTGACCCCATCAAAGTTCTTCCCCTTCAATGTGGCATTGCGTTCTTTCTTCCAAACGCTCCAAACACCGGTTGGGGTGACTTGTGGTGGACGTGCTGAAACGATATCAGTGTCAATTGTGGCCTTACCATCTTGATAGAGCCACATATGTTGGGCTTTTAAATCAATTTCGATGTAGGTTGAACCGACACTACGCGTTTTCTGATCAGTTCCGGAACCACGAATAACAGCTGTTCTTGAGAAATCTTTGCCCTTAGGCACTTCTGTCATTAAGGCGTTGATTTCATCGGCAGGAGAGATACTCCACCCATAAATTCCAGCTGGGACAGTGACTGTGCCTTCTTTTGTAGAATTGAAGGTCAAATCTTTGTCAAAAGTATCATACTTTGCCTTTAATTGATAAACGTATTTGGTAACGGCAGCTTTATCTAGACTAATTGTACCGTTGTTATACGTTAACCAACTTTGGATGTCTTCTTTAGGAACTTGGAAATCATTACCATTAACTGAATAGCTGATTTTTTCATTAGCAATCGTCTTCAATTGATCGGCAGTTTTTTTCAATTGCTTGTCCGTAGATTTCACTTCAGGTTGCGCATAATCGTTTTTTAAGTCGATTGTTGCTTGACCTTGGTTAATACCGTGGGCAACTGCTTTTTTGAACTTAGCGGCATCAATTGTGTTCCCGTAGACTTCTTTTACGAGATCGAACTGATGATTCTCGAGGTTAATGTGGGCATTCTCTGAAGGTTTGCGATCAGCGTTGACTTTTTCGAGGGTTTCCGTTGAGAATTTGTCAAAACCAGCGGCATTTAAAATGAGTGCGTCTTCTGATTTAGTTGTTTGTTCACTGGCAAAAGCGTGGCCTAGCCAAGACCAACCGTTTTGGCTTTTTTTAATCTTTTCCAATAACGGTTTAAAATTATGGCTAAAGCCAGCTTCTTGACCGCTAAAAGTTAGCAATGTTTGATTGTTATCCTTTAGCGTATATTTTTGACGATTCACTTTTTTTAAGAGTTCTGTGTTAGCGTCTGCGACTGATTGGCCACTAATGTTGACACCGGCAACGGTCGTATGTGGCAAGAATGCTTTTTGATAATGAAGACTGACTGCCGAGTAACCTCCAACAAGGATAACGGCTGCTACGCCAAGGGCGACGTAGGCTTTCTTCGTAAGTTTCACAACCTCAACTCCAATCTCTGCATAGGTTAATCATACCCCAGTATCACATAAAATACAAAGGCGTTAACTAATAGTTAGCATACAAGATATGCACCCAAAAAGAAATAAAAAAGTATTATTTTGGTAAATTACAAGTTTAATCCGAACAAGCCCGGAATCTTTCAATGGCAGTCTGTTGATGATGTATTTTTAATGGTCGTTGATTAATTAGTTCAAGTGCTGCTAGGATCTCATCAGTCGTTACTTGTCTAAAATTGGTCTTTTTCGGGAAGAACCAGCGTAACCGTCTATTAAAATATTCATTGGAACCTCGCTCCCATGGTGAATATGGATGGCAAAAATAAACTTTGATCTGATAATCCTGTTCTAAGGCCTGATAATTGGCAAACTCTTTACCATGATCAACAGTAATGGATTTTACTTGGGGACCGAAGGCCCCCATAAACTTGCCAAAGGCGGTGTTTAGAGCCTTAGCCGTTCTATTAGGGGCTTTGATGGCCCATAGAAGTCGGGTCTTACGTTCTACGAATGTAACCAGACATGATCGTGACTCACTTCGACTAGAAAGCACCGTATCTACTTCCCAATGACCAAAAGCTAACCGTTGATTAATAGTTGTTGGCCGTTGTTCGATGGAAGTCCCACTTGTAAATTTCCCACGATTTTCGCTCACTCGGTGCTGGCGGACATTCCGATTGGGTAGATCAGTCAATTTGAAGGGGAGCCAGCCACGATTAAGCCAATTATAAATTGACGCAGTGCTCAAGTTATAAGCGGCCGCAATGGTTTCTGGTGACCAGGTTAATCGTAAGTGATTGGTAATTAAAGTCGCTAATGCTGCCGTCAGCATCGAACGACGACCGCAATTCCGCCTTTTGCGATCTGCATCTTGCTGAGCTAATTCTGGATCATAAGGTTTAACCCGGTCCAACTCATAGCTAATCGTAGCTTTGGCGACGCCTAAGGCGTCAGCCATTACTTGGTAAGATTTATTCCCCTCATTGACCAGTTGTGCTAGTGCGCCACGTTGAAAACGTGATAAAGTAGATGTACCCAAAGTAATCACTCCCTATATTGGTTGGAATTAGTTACTACCATTGTAAGTGATTGCTTTGGGCTTTTTAATTTCTGTTCGGATTAATTATAGAATTTGCCACCATAAAAAAACGACTCTCATTAAATGAGAGTCGTTTGACCAACAGCAAAGAGCTTATTGGCGAGTTTCAATATCTAATTCAGCAAATGCTTTTGTAACGATATCTTTTAATTGTTTTGCAGAACTGTGCATGCTTTCCATTTCGTGGTCTGTCAATGGAATTTCAAGGATGCTTGTGATACCTGAGCGGTTAATAACAGCAGGTGAACCGATAAAGATATCGTTCAAGCCGTATTGGCCTTCCATGTATACAGATAATGGTAAGACAGCATTTTCGTCGTCTAAGATAGCCTTAGTAATACGAGCTAATGCAGTACCGATACCGTAGAATGTAGCACCTTTTAAGTTAATGATTGTGTAAGCAGCGTCACGAACACTTTCGAAGATCTTAACAAGTTCTTCTTCTTTAACTTCTGGATGAGCTTTAACCCATTCAGAAATCTTGATACCACCGATGTTAGCGTGTGACCATACAGGGAATTCTGTATCACCATGTTCACCCATGATATAAGCATGGACCGAACGTGTGTCAACGTTAACCATTTCAGCGATGTCTTTACGGAAACGAGCTGAGTCAAGTGATGTACCTGAACCGATAACGCGTTCTTTAGGGAAACCTGATAATTTCCATGTAGCGTATGTCAAGATATCAACTGGGTTAGCAGCAACTAAGAAGATACCGTTAAAGCCAGATTCAACGATTGGGTCAACGATTGTCTTCAAGATTTTAAGGTTTTTACTTACTAAGTCTAAACGTGTTTCACCTGGTTTTTGTGGTGCGCCAGCTGTGATAACAACAACGTCAGCATCTTTTGCATCTGAGTATTCAGCAGCATAGATTTTCTTAGGAGAAGTGAAAGCTAATGCATCAGATAAATCGATTGCATCACCTTGTGTTTTTTCTTTAAAGATATCTACGATACCAACTTCTTGTGCAATACCTTGTAAAGTTAATGCATAAGCGTAACTAGAACCTACAGCGCCGTCGCCGACGAGGATAACTTTTTGGTGATCTTTTTCAATGTTTGCCAATATAATGACGTCCTTTCTGTAAATCAATTCTTCATTTCGAAAACCAGTATAGCATAATTTACACCAAAGTTCGCGATTTTTGGTTAAATTTTCAGAAAACTATTTCTTTCACAAAGAGAGAAATAAACTGAATATGGTATAATGGACCTTAATATCAACTGGCGACTGGGGAGAATTAACTGCTCAGAATTTTTGCGTGATAGCGCCAGTCAAAAAGAGGACGTTAATAATGAAAATGATTGTTGGCTTGGGAAACCCAGGCAGTAAGTATGCAAAGACAAAACACAACATTGGTTTTATGGTGATTGATCAATTATGCGAACGGTTTAATGTGACCTTAAACAAGCATGATTTTGAAGCTGAATACGGGAGCTTTAAATATGAAGGGGAAACGATTTTCTTAGTGAAACCACTAACGTTTATGAATGATTCCGGTCGTTCAGTCGGGCCTTTAATGAAATACTACCAAGTTAACCTAGATGAATTAGTAGTTATCCAAGATGATATGGACTTAACGCTAGGCAAGTTGCGCTTACGGCAAAAAGGTTCAGCGGGAGGCCACAACGGCATTAAGAGTATCATCGCAAGTGTCCAAAGCTCAGAATTTAAGCGTGTCAAAGTTGGGATTCAACATCCACAAAAAAGTACAGTCGTTAACTGGGTCTTAACGCCGTTTGACAAAGGCAGCGCACCAATTATCAATCAAGCACTAGACCAGGCATGCGAAGCACTAGAAGACTGGTGCCAAAACAACGACTTCATGAAAACGATGAATAAGTTTAATTAGAGTGCGCAGTAAGCCGGTTATCCCCTGAGGATTAACACAGAATGGCGAATGACCAACTTGTTAGCCGTTTGGCAGACGCAACTAGACAAAAAAAGTTGCCGTAAAGAGCACGTTTCTTCGCGCCATTATAATAAGAAAGTAAAGGAACTTTTACATGGATTTAATGACAATGCTGGGGCAGACCAAACAGGTGCAATCCGTTTTAAAGAATCAACGACCAGGGATTAAACAACTACTTACAGGGCTTTCGGGATCAGCGAAAACCCTGTTTTTGGCGACGATTTATAAACAACAGCGACAACCCTTATTGATTATTGAGAGTAATACGTTCCAAGCCAATCAAGTTGCTGATGATTTGAGTAATTTACTCAATAGTGATCAGATTTACACTTTCCCAGTTGAAGAAGTGATGGCGGCTGAAATGGCAGTTAGTTCACCTGAGTCCAGAGCGGAACGTGTGCGAACGTTGAGTTTTTTAGCAACAGGCAAAAAAGGAATTGTGATTACATCGGTCGCGGGCATGCGGCGGTTATTACCTACAGCGCGTCAGTGGCAAGATAGTCAACTCACAATCAATACCGATAGTGAAGTTGATCCCCAGGCACTTGCTGCGCAACTTGGTGAAATGGGTTATTTCCGAGATAAGTTGGTTGGTAAACCTGGTGAGTTCGCAATGCGGGGGGATATTATTGACATTTTTTCACTGGATGCGGAAAATCCGGTCCGGATTGAACTCTTTGATACTGAAGTGGATTCACTGCGTTCTTTTGAAGCAGATACGCAACGGAGTATTGAGAATTTAGATAGTGTTCAAATTATGCCGGCGACTGACTTATTGGCCAACACAGCACAATTGGAAATGGCTGGTGAGGCATTACAAGCAGCTTATGAGGCGGTTGCGGCCAAAATAACGGATAAAACTGAACAAAAACAATTGGCGACAAACTTTGAAACACCGATTGAACGGTTGTTGGCCGGTGAACGCGTTGAGAATTTGGCGTTGTTTGTTGATTATCTGTATCCAGATCAATCAAGTCTGATTGATTACTTTAAAAAGAGTGGCTTAGTGATTTTTGATGACTATCCGCGCATTTTAGAAACGCAGCGGATTTTGACTGAAGAAGCGGCCAACTGGCAAACCGATATGTTGGAAACCCACCGCATGTTGCCAGACCAACGACTCATGATGGATGCCCAAGCGCTCATCAAAAAAGATACACATGCGCATCTCTATCTATCACTGTTCCAAAAGGGAATGGGGAAGTTAAAACTCGATGCACTCAACAATTTACCCACGCGGACGGTGCAACAATTCTTTAGCCAAATGCCGCTTTTGAAAACCGAGATTGCGCATTGGCAAAAGCAAAAACAAACGGTCATTGTGCTCGTGTCTGATCCTAAACGGGTCAAGAAGATTGATCAGACGTTCCACGACTTTGAAATTGATGCCGTCATCGCCAATAAGACTCAGTTGGAGACGGGGCGGACACAAATCATTCAAGGGTCACTTCAAAATGGCTTTGAATTACCGGATTTAAAACTGGTGGTCTTAACTGAAAAGGAACTGTTCAATACGGCGCCGAAGAAAAAAGTCCGGCGGCAAACATTGGCCAATGCAGAACGGTTAAAGAGTTATAACGAATTAAAACCAGGTGATTACGTGGTCCACGTCAATCATGGGATTGGCGAATACGTCGGCATGGAAACCCTGGAAGTCGATGGGGTTCATCAAGACTACATCACCATCTTGTATCGGGATAATGGGAAGTTATTTATCCCAGTCACTCAACTCAATATGGTGCAAAAATACGTCTCTGCCGAGGCCAAAACACCGAAGATTAATAAGCTTGGCGGTGGCGAGTGGCAAAAGACTAAGAGTAAAGTTTCGGCAAAGATTGAAGATATCGCCGATGATTTAATCGAACTTTATGCGCAACGGGAGGCTGAAAAGGGATTTGCCTTCCCAAAAGATGATCAATTACAGGCTGAATTTGAAGGCCAGTTCCCCTATCCTGAAACAGATGATCAATTACGCAGTACCGCTGAAATCAAGCATGATATGGAACGCGTCCGTCCAATGGATCGATTATTAGTCGGGGACGTTGGCTTTGGGAAAACGGAAGTCGCTTTGCGGGCGGCTTTTAAGGCTGTTGAAGCCGGTAAACAGGTGGCCTTTTTAGTGCCAACAACGATTCTGGCGCAACAACATTATGAAAACATGCTGACACGCTTCGCAGATTTTGCGGTCGAAATTGGTTTACTGTCACGGTTTAAAACGCGCAAAGAAGTGACGGCAACGCTCAAAGGCTTAGCAGAGGGCAAAGTCGACATCGTGATTGGCACCCACCGCTTGTTATCGCAAGACATCAAGTTTAAAGATCTTGGCTTGTTGATTGTCGATGAAGAGCAACGCTTTGGTGTAAAACACAAAGAACGACTTAAGCAGTTGAAGGCACAAGTTGACGTGTTAACGTTGACGGCAACGCCGATTCCACGGACGTTACACATGTCGATGCTCGGTGTGCGTGATTTATCTGTGATTGAAACGCCACCGACTAACCGCTATCCTATCCAAACGTATGTCATGGAACAAAATGCCGGTGCGATGCGCGAAGCGATTGAACGGGAATTAGAACGGAATGGTCAAGTGTTTTACCTCCATAATCGAGTGAGTGACATTGAACGCACGGTCGATGAGATTCAAGCGCTGGTTCCTGAAGCAACGGTTGGGTTCGCACATGGTCAGATGACCGAGGCACAACTAGAAGGTGTCATCTACGACTTTGTCCAAGGTAAATACGACGTCTTGGTGACAACCACGATTATTGAAACCGGGGTTGACATGCCTAACGTCAATACGATGATTGTTGAAGATGCTGATCATTACGGTCTTTCACAGCTCTATCAATTACGCGGCCGGATTGGACGTAGTAGCCGGATTGCTTACGGTTACTTTATGTATAAACCCGATAAGGTTTTAACGGAAGTTAGTGAGAAACGACTTCAGGCCATCAAGGACTTTACCGAATTAGGGTCCGGGTTTAAAATTGCGATGCGTGATTTATCGATTCGGGGAGCTGGTAATTTATTAGGTAAGCAACAACATGGTTTTATCGATTCTGTTGGGTTTGACCTATACTCGCAAATGTTGGGTGAGGCCGTCGCTAAGAAACAAGGGAAGCAAGTCGTTGCTAAAACAAATGCCGAAATTGATCTTAAACTGGAAGCTTACTTACCAGACGCGTATATTAATGATCAACGCCAAAAAATTGAAATTTATAAACGGATTCGCCAGATGGATTCAGAAGCGGCCTTTGATGAAATTCAGGCCGATTTAATTGACCGGTTCGGTGATTATCCAGATCAAGTCGCTAATTTATTAGCGATTGGTCAGTTGAAGATGAATGCAGATGAAGCGTTAATCGAAACCATCAAACAAACGAAAGAAATCATTCAAGTCACCTTATCGGCGAAGGGCAGTCGCCTTGTTTCAGGTGAACAAATTTTTGAAGCGTTATCGATAACCCGCTTGAAAGCAACGGTCGGGTTTGAACAAGAACAATTAAGCGTGAAACTCGTAATCCAGCCGAAGATGCAACCGGCAGATTGGTTGAGTGAAGTGGCAACTTTTGTTACAAGTCTCTTGAAGATAGAACAAAAGCACACGGAACAACCAACGGATTAGGCACGCTAAGTGGAGGCCAGGCATGCAAAATAAACAGATGCAACATCTGATGAAAGGCGCGGTCGTTTTATCAATTGCGTCGTTTATCGCGAAGGTATTAAGTGCCGTTTATCGGATTCCATTTCAAAATATGGTCGGTAACACCGGCTTTTACGTGTATCAACAAGTCTATCCAATCTATGGCATTGGCATGACGTTTGCACTTAGTGGCTTTCCAGTTTATATTTCGAAACTGGTTGCTGAACAAGTCAATCCGGAGGAACAAACGCAGCTGTTAAGACGCTCATTTGTACTGTTAGGCATCTTTGGTGCTGCAATCTTCATTTATTTACAGTATCAAGCGCCGAAAATTGCGGGGGCGATGGCGGACCCAGCATTAACACCGCTGATTGAAATGGTATCGTTTATGTTTTTATTGATGCCGTTTCTAGCGGTGACGCGGGGGTATTTCCAAGGAATTTTCAATATGGTACCGACGGCGGTTTCACAAGTTGCTGAGCAACTCGTGCGGGTCGTGGTCATCTTGGTGGCAGCGTGGCTATCTTTGAAACTGCACTGGTCAGTGTATGAAATGGGCACATGGGCGATGTCAGGCGCCTTCTTTGGCGGCTTGGTTGCAACCTATATTTTATTACGGCCAGCAGAAACCGTCTTTCAACTCAAGGCGCCACACCGTGGTGCCATCGATTTTAAGGCGTATCAACAATTGGCAAAACGCTTAGCGATTGAAGGCGGGTCAATTTGCCTCTTTGCTTCATTAATTGTGTTATTACAGCTGGTTGATTCCTTCACAGTTAAAAAAGGGTTGGTCCTCAGTGGATTATCGGAAGAACTTGCTAAGAATATGAAGGGGATTTTTGACCGTGGGCAACCACTTGTCCAGCTGGGATTAGTCGTGTCACTTGCCTTCTCATCAACGTTGATTCCGAGTCTGTCACAAGCGCGGCAACGGCGGCAACAATATCAATTTCAACAAGTTGCTGAAGCGCTGATTCATATCAGTTTAGGTTTATCGGCAGCAGCAACCACCGGCCTAATGGTTTTGATGCCGCAGATTAATTATTTCTTATTCGGGGATGCTGATGGTAATCAGGCATTGGTTTGGTATATGTTGAGTATCGCAATCATCGCGCTGATCAATGCTTGCAACTCGGTGCTCCAAAGTCTTGATCAGTTCCATAAAACAACGGCAGCCTTAATTGTTGGGTTAATCGTTAAAGTAGCAATCAATCAATGGCTTGTGCAACACTATCAAATTGTTGGCGCGAGTGTCGGGACTGTTATCAGCCTCGGTGTTGTGTTAGCCTCAATTTTACGGCAATCACCAGTGATTGTACGTCAAGCGCTTGGTTTGCAACGCTTTACCGGTAAGTTACTTGCGATTTGTGCAGTGATGTGGCTGGGTGTTAAGATTGCGCTACAGTTTGCACCACAATCACTTAGTTCCAGAGGACATGCAATTTTAGGGACGGGCCTTGGCGTACTCGTTGGTGTACTCCTATTTGGCGGATTAGCATTACGGTGGCAATTATTCTCGATTCGAGAATGGCTGACGATGCCAGGTGGCCGGCAACTATTGCGCCTTTCTAAAAAAATAAAAGGTAGGACAAAATAATGCGCTTAGATAAATTTTTGAAAGTATCACGAATCATTAAACGACGTTCAGTTGCGAAAGAAATTGCAGACAAGGGTCGAATCATGATTAATGATCGCCCTGCAAAATCTTCAAGCAATGTCATCGTGGGTGATAAACTGGAAATCGGATTTGGTAATAAAACGATGGTCGTACGCATCACACAGATCATCGAAACTACGAAGAAAAGCGATGCAGCTGAAATGTATGAAATTTTGGAAACAAGACAAGCTGAAAACTTTGATTAAGGAAAAAGCGCTGGCCGAATTAATATGGGCCGGTGCTTTTTTTTGTGACTTTGTTGAGCATCTTAATAAAAGTCATTAAGAATCTGGGATCTTAGTTGACGACCTTTTTGTGAAATTGCTATAATGAACTTAATTCCGAGATGGGGGGCTTCTAAGTGAGTCGAAAAATTGCGAAAATCGAGAATGCATTTACCCAGCAACAAGCAGCCCAGAAAATCGTGCAAGACAAGGCAGCCCATGTTAAGCGTGTTCATAAACGCCGCTTATGTGGCTTGGGGATTGTTGCAGTATTAGTCGTCTTAATTTGTGGTGTGCAGATTTTCCAAACCCATCATTCATTGGCCGAGATTAGAGAAACAACGGCAGCTAAAGAAAAGACATTAAAAAAAGCTAAAGCAACTGAATCTGATTTAAAGATTCAAGTGCAACAGCTGCATGATAATGATTACTTGGCCAAATACATTCGGTACAAGTATTACTATTCTAAAGACGGTGAAACCATCTTCAGTTTGCCCCAGGACAAGGCGCCTAATTTAAATTAGCAACAAAAATAATTCAGAATACGACCTTGTTTCAAGGGCAAAGCGTGCTATACTTATTTTATTAAATATCACGCTTAAGTGATTAAAAGTTTGACGAGTTCAAACGACCATTTAGGAGGACGTAGTTTTATATGGCAGTTGAAGTTGGTTCAAAAGTTGCTGGTAAAGTAACGGGCATTACGAATTTTGGTGCTTTTGTAGATTTAGGTGAAGGCAAAACCGGGTTGGTACATATTAGTGAAGTGTCCGATAGTTATATCAAAGATATTCATGATGTTTTAACCGTTGGTGATGAAGTCACGGTGAAGGTTATGTCAGATCAAAACGGTAAGATTGGTTTATCAATCCGCAAAGCCGTTGATCAACCTAAAGTGCAAGAACATCCGCGCCCTCAAAGTCGTCCAAATAATAATCGCGGTGGATATCGCAAACCAGAGCATTCAAGCGCACCTAAAAAAGAAGGCTTTGATGATTTATTATCAGGGTTCTTAAAAGATAGTGAAGATCGCTTATCAACGATTAAACGGAATACAGAAGGTAAACGTGGTGGCCGTGGCGGCCGTCGCAGTTAATAGAACAAATTGATAAAGGTTGGCTTGAAAGTTTAGTGATAGACTTTCGGGGCAACCTTTATTTCATTTCAAGTCTGTGTTGGAGAGGAATCGGTATGTTAGAACAAGCATTTCAAACACATCTTCAAAAAGAGCAGTTCTGGCAAGCCGGCGACAAGGTTGTGGTGGCAACGTCAACGGGAGTCGATTCAATGGTTTTATTGTGGTTATTGACTCATCTGCCCCAAAAACAACGACCCCAAGTCGTTGTGGCTCACGTTAATCATGAATTGCGTGCGCAAAGTACGGCTGAAGAAAAATATTTAACCCAGTTTTGCCGATTGCATGCCATCCCGTTACGCATTCAACATTGGCCAAAAGCGAGTCATCCTGAAACAGGGGTTGAAGCGGCGGCACGTCAATTTCGCTATGCTTTTTTTGATCAAGTCATGCGAACCGAATCGGCGCATTACTTGGTGACCGCGCATCACGGCGACGATCAACTAGAAACCTTGCTCATGAAATTAGTTCGTAGCGGTGAATTGCATGAAATGCGGGGGATTCGGCAAGTCAGACCGTTTAAAACGGGGACGTTAATTCGCCCGCTATTACCTTTTAGTAAGCAACAACTGCGTGATTACGCTGATCAGATTGGTTTGAGGTATTACGAAGATCAAACCAATCAGGAACAAACTGTTCTTCGTAATCGGATGCGACATGCGGTGGTGCCACTTTTAAAACGAGAAAATCCACACTTGATTCAAAATGCCAATCGGTTCAGTCAAAGTCTGACCCAAATGGTGGCACACCAAGATGATCTAACCGCGGCGTTACTGCCATTGTTGGCAATCAAAAAACAGCCGGCGGCAATTGAAGGGCGTTTAGACCAACTCGATGGCTTGAACCAGACACAACAAAGGGCGCTCTGGCAATTGGTGTGGCAGCGATATTTTAAGACTTTACCGGCGTTAAAGGCAGCCCAGTTAATGCAAGTGCAACAATTGTTGGCGAACCCGCAGAAACCGCAAGGCCAAGTGGCATTGAACAATGGCATCATTTTTGAAAAGCAGTATCGGTGTTTTCGGATTGGTGTCCACCAAATAGTGGATTCTTTGGTCAAAACACGAACATTAGCGATTAATGAATGGCTGCGGTTAAAAAATGGCGAACAAATTGGTGTTTTCGATATCGACCATCTACCTAATCAAGTTCAACGGCAACAGGTCGTTTGGTTAGCACCAGAAGAATGGCCACTGCAACTCAGGGCGCTACAAGCAACAGATCGAATAATGCTTGATAAGGCACACCACAAAACCATTCAACGGTTATGGATTGATACTAAAACCCCACAGGCAAAGCGCCAAAATGCATGGGCGGTTTGGACCCCAAATCAATTGCTTGGCCGGCCGGATTTACGGATTTCGGCGTTGTTTAATCGCGAACAAACTGGTAAAATACGGTACATACTATGTTATTTAGATGATTAAGCAAATTACGGAGGCTGGCACAATGTTAGAAAAAGATATTGAACGCGTATTATATTCAAGAGAAGACATTCAAAAGGTTAATCAGCGCTTAGGAAAACAAATTACAGCGGATTATCAGGGTAAAAACCCGTTATTAATTGGTATTTTAAAGGGTGCGATCGTCTTCATGACAGATTTGATTCGCGAAATTGACCTCCATGTTGAAATCGACTTTATGGATGTGTCAAGTTATGGTGCTGAGACCATCTCGTCAGGTGAAGTTAAAATCATCAAAGATTTAGATACGAGTGTTAAAGGCCGCGACATTATCATTATCGAAGATATTGTAGATACTGGGCGCACGTTGAATTACTTAATGGCAATTCTTAAAACACGTCAAGCAAACTCAATTAAAGTCTGCACGTTAATGGACAAACCAAGCCGCCGAATTGTGCCAGTTCATTCGGATTATGTTGGGATGGAAGTCCCAAATGAATTCGTTGTGGGGTACGGATTGGACTATGCCGAACGATACAGAAATATGGGAACAATTGGCGTTTTGAAACCTGAAATTTATTCGGGTAAATAAATGGTCAATAAAAGTCAGATATGTTATAGTTTAACAGTGTCAAAAGGACACTGTGTCACAAATGATGAGAAGCTTCAGGAGGTCACGTATGAACAACAAAAAGAATGGACTGTTTAGTAATAGTCTGTTTTACATTATTATCTTAGTGGCTTTAGTCGGTGTGTTCTCGTTCTTCATGAACGGTAACGCTGGATCAGAGTCTAAGGAAGTTCAATCAAGTACATTTTTAAGTGAATTGAAGACCAATAAGGTCAAGTCATTCTCAATTCAACCAACGAATGGTATTTATAAAATTTCTGGAGAATATCGTAAAGCACAAAAAACAGAACAGCCTAAAAAGAATCTTTTAGGACAAAAAACAAAAGCAAGATCAGTTAAACACTTCACAACAACCTTATTACAAAGTGATTCACAAGTTGGGGCAATGACCAAGTTAGCTGACAAATCAGCAACCAAGGTTGAAACCCTTCAAGAACCACAATCTGGTTGGTGGGTAAGTATTTTAAGTCTTGTATTGCCATTGATCATCATGTTTGGTTTATTCTACATGATGATGGGCCAAGCGGGTCAAGGTGGCGGTCAAGGCGGTCGGATGATGAACTTTGGTAAGTCCAAAGCTCAAAAAGCCGACAAGAAAGCTAATAAAGTACGTTTCTCTGATGTCGCTGGTGCGGAAGAAGAAAAACAAGAATTAGTCGAAGTTGTTGAATTCTTAAAAGATCCACGGAAGTTTGCTGCATTAGGGGCTAGAATTCCAGCGGGTGTTCTTTTAGAAGGACCTCCAGGTACTGGTAAAACCTTATTAGCTAAAGCCGTTGCCGGAGAAGCAGGTGTGCCATTCTTCTCAATCTCTGGTTCTGACTTCGTTGAAATGTTTGTCGGTGTCGGTGCAAGCCGTGTCCGTGATTTATTCGAACAAGCCAAAAAAGCAGCCCCATCAATTATCTTTATTGATGAAATTGATGCTGTTGGTCGCCAACGTGGTGCCGGCATGGGCGGTGGGCACGATGAACGTGAACAAACATTGAACCAAATGTTAGTTGAAATGGATGGGTTTACGGGGAACGAAGGCGTCATCGTCATCGCTGCTACTAACCGTTCAGATGTCTTAGATCCAGCGCTTTTACGTCCAGGTCGTTTTGACCGGAAGATCCTAGTTGGTCGTCCAGATGTTAAGGGCCGTGAAGCCATCTTGAAAGTCCATGCTAAGAACAAACCTTTAGCCGATGATGTTGATTTGAAAGAAATTGCGCAACAAACCCCAGGGTTCGTTGGTGCTGATCTTGAAAACTTATTGAACGAAGCTGCTCTAGTAGCCGCTCGTCGTAGCAAGACCGATATCGATGCTTCTGATGTTGATGAAGCTGAAGATCGTGTGATTGCGGGTCCTGCTAAGCGGGATCGCGTGATTAATCCTAAAGAACGTGAAACCGTGGCTTACCACGAAGCTGGTCATGCGATCATTGGTTTAGTTCTTAGTGATTCTCGTGTTGTTCGGAAGGTAACAATTGTCCCTCGTGGCCGTGCTGGCGGATATGCCATCATGTTACCGAAGAATGATCAGTTCTTAATGAGTAAGAAAGAATTAACCGAACAAATTGTTGGGTTACTTGGTGGTCGGACAGCTGAAGAAATTATCTTCAACTCACAATCAACTGGTGCATCTAACGATTTCGAACAAGCAACGGATATTGCCCGCGGGATGGTTACTCAATATGGGATGACTGATAAGCTCGGGACAGTGGCCCTTGAAAAAGAAGGTCAACCATTCGTTGGGGCAGCTTACGGTCAAGGCCCAGCCTTCTCCGAAACAACTGCGGCTGCAATTGATAGTGAAATTCGTCGGATTATTGACGAAGCACATCAACAAGCCCACGAAATTATTGAAGCGCACCGTGAACAACATAAGTTAATTGCGGAAATGCTCTTGAAGTACGAAACATTAAACGAAAAAGAAATCTTGAGCTTGTTCAATGATGGTAAGATGCCAGAAAAGAACGCTGAAGAATTCCCAAGCGAAAAAGCAGCTACTTTTGAAGAAGCTAAGAAGGCGCTTGAAGCAAAAGAAGCCGCAAAAGAAGATTCAGAAAAAGAAACTGATAAAAAGGATGTGACAATCACACCTGATGAAGATGATCAATCGACACCAGCTGAGGATAATCAACATCCAGACGATGAAGCATAAATTGTTACACCAAAAAGGTCGACACGATTAGTGGTCGACCTTTTTGCATCAATCCATAAAAGAGGTTATTTAGATGACAGATTATTTAATTAAACAAATTTCAGAAGATGGCCAACTTCGTGCTTATGCAGTGAACGCAACTGATGTTGTAACGGATGCGCAAGAAAAACATGACACATGGTCAACTTCATCAGCAGCGTTTGGGCGGACGATTGTCGGCACCCTTTTATTGAGTGCCGCTGGCTTAAAAGGTGATACGAAGATGACAGTCAGAGTTGAAGGTGACGGCCCAGTCGGGAAGATTGTTGTCGATGGGAATGCGCAAGGCACAGTTAAAGGGTATGTGACGAATCCACACGTTAACCTACCATTGAACGACAAAAATAAAATTGACGTTAAAGGTGGCGTTGGGACAACTGGTACGTTGAGTGTCACGAAAGATCTTGGCTTAAAAGAACCGTTTACCGGTCAAGTACCATTGGTATCAGGAGAATTAGGTGAAGACTTTACTTACTACCTTGCTAAATCAGAACAAACACCATCTGCAGTTGGCGTTTCAGTCTTCGTTAATGAAGATAACTCAATTGGTGTCGCTGGGGGCTTCATGATTCAAATTCTCCCAGGGGCGGATGACCGGTTAATCGATATCTTAGAAGCGCGGCTGAAAGAAATGCCGCTGGTGTCTGAATTACTCCAACAAGGGATGAGCCCAGAGGAAATTATCACTGAAATTGTGGGCGAACTCCCAATGAAGACGTTAGAAAAAATACCTGTTAAATACGAATGTGATTGTTCAAAGGATCGGTTTGCAAAGGCACTCAGTTCTGTTGCGCCAGCGGATTTACAACAATTAATCGATGAAGACCACGGTGCTGAAGCGGTTTGTCGTTTCTGTGGCAAGCAATATCAATTTACAGAAGCAGAACTAAAGGCAATTTTAGCCGCGCAATAGAATAGTCGCAAATTTTTGCCTGAATACTATTTTTTTGCTATGATAATTTGGATATTGTCGGAAGACACGAAGGGAATGGGTTGGCATTATGACATGGCAAATAGGAGACGTGACGATTCCAAATCAAGTAGTCGTCGCACCAATGGCTGGTATTACAAACGCAGCATTTCGCGTAACTGCAAAGGAATTTGGCGCAGGTTTAGTGGTCTGTGAAATGATTAGTGATCGCGGAATTATGCACAATAATCAAAAGACAATGGGGATGATGTTTGTTGATCCGAACGAACATCCAGTTAGCATCCAAATTTTTGGTGGTTCAAAAGACACCTTAGTGGAAGCCGCTAAATTTGTGGATCAACATACACAAGCTGATATTATTGATATCAACATGGGTTGTCCAGTGAATAAAGTCGTTAAGACAGATGCTGGCGCGCGTTGGTTATTAGATCCAAACAAGGTTTATGAAATGGTCTCATACGTGACAGACGCCGTGAAGAAGCCAGTAACGGTTAAGATGCGGACAGGCTGGGATGAAGATCATATTTTCGCTGTTGAAAATGCACTTGCTGCCGAACGTGCTGGTGCTTCAGCACTTGCAATGCACGGTCGGACACGGAAACAAATGTACACCGGGCAAGCAGACTGGGACATTTTAAAACAGGTTAAATCTGAATTAACGATTCCATTTATGGGTAACGGTGATGTCCGGACACCACAAGATGCTAAACGTATGCTAGACGAAGTGGGTGCCGATGCTGTCATGATTGGCCGGGCTGCGCTCGGTAATCCATGGATTTTAAGCCAAGTGGAAACCTACTTACGAACAGGTGAATTGATTGCTGAACCAACCCCATGGGAAAAAATTGCAACGGCCAAGTTACAATTACACCGTTTAGTCGAACTTAAAGGTGAAAATGTGGCTTGTCGTGAATTTAGACAACAAGCTGCCTATTACTTGAAAGGGATTCCTCGTGCGGCTAAGACCAAAGCGGCGGTTAACGAAGTGGAAACGGAACAAGCCGTTGGCGATATTTTAGACCGCTTTGTAGAAGAAACCGAAGCGAGAATGGCAAATTAGGTTCCTTATGTTGGTGTTTTCGTGTTAAAATCAACATTAGTAGATAATTGAATGTATGGAGGAATTGTCAGTTGGGACAAAAAGATAATCAAAGAGAAATGAACGACCAACTAAAGGTCCGGCGTGAAAAGTTACAATTGTTAAAAGATGAAGGAATTGATCCTTTTGGTAGTCGTTTTGATAGAACACATATGGCTGCGGAATTACACAGTGAATTCGAAGCAATTGAAAAAGACGATTTAGATGCTAAGAATCTAGAAGTCACAATTGCAGGACGGATGATGTCTAAACGGGGGAAAGGGAAAGTTGGCTTTGCTGACATCCGTGACCGTTCAGGTAAAATCCAAATTTACGTGCGTAAAGATGAAGTTGGCGAAGAAAACTATTTAATTTTTAAAAAGGCTGACTTAGGTGATCATTTAGGGATTACTGGGCAAATTATGAAGACTGACATGGGTGAGTTAACTGTTAAAGCAACGCACCTGACTTTCCTTTCAAAAGCATTACGACCATTGCCAGATAAGTTCCATGGTTTAACCAACGTGGAACAAATCTATCGTCAACGTTACTTAGATTTAATCGCAAATCCAGAGAGCTTGGATCGGTTCACGAAACGCAGCAAGATTATTTCTGCTGTTCGTGAATATTTAGATAACAATGGCTTTACTGAAGTTGAAACACCTGTCTTGCATGGTCAAGCTGGTGGTGCATCAGCACGACCATTTATTACCCATCACAATGCGCTAGACATCAACTTGTACTTACGGATTGCGCTTGAACTTCATTTGAAACGATTAATCGTTGGTGGGATGGAACGTGTCTATGAAATTGGCCGCGTATTCCGGAATGAAGGAATTGACACGAAACACAATCCTGAATTTACAATGCTAGAAACGTATGCTGCATACTTTGATTATAAAGACGTTATGGATGAAACAGAAGGGATCATCCGATTTGCAGCGCACAAGGTGTTAGGAACTGGTCAAATTTCATATCAAGGACAAGCGATTGATCTTGATGGTGATTTTGCACGAGTTCACATGGTCGATGCAATTAAGGAAAAGACGGGTGTCGATTTCTGGCAACCAATGACGGTTGAAGCAGCGCGTGAATTAGCTGATCAACACCACGTGAAGTATGAATCATACTGGCAAGTGGGGCACATCATTAATGCGTTCTTTGAAGAATTCGTGGAAGATACATTGGTACAACCAACCTTCATCTATGGTCATCCAGTTGAAATCTCACCATTGGCTAAGAAGAATGCTGAAGATGATCGTTTCACAGACCGTTGGGAATTATTTATGCACGGTAACGAATATGCAAATGCCTTTACTGAATTAAACGACCCTATCGATCAACGTGAACGGTTTGAAGCACAAGCTAAAGAACGTGAAAATGGGAACGATGAAGCCGAAGGAATCGATGAAGATTACATCGAAGCATTGGAATACGGAATGCCACCGACTGGCGGACTTGGAATTGGGATTGATCGGTTAGTCATGTTACTGACAGATGCCGCATCAATTCGAGATGTCTTATTATTCCCAACAATGCGTCCAGACAACAATAATAACGATTAAGATTAACTAAAGCCCGCAAACAGACGATTTGCTTGCGGGCTTTTTTTATTGAAAAAATTGGGATTATAAAAAGTTTTTTTAGTGTATTTTGTGGGTGAATAAGCTTCAACTTTCGGTATATTATGTTGTTTGCGCGAGTTGTTCGTTTAATAGTTCATTTATTTGCATAAATTGCGGATACTAGCGACTGTTTAGATTATGAAAGTTCATAAATAACAGTTGAGATTAATAGTTGACGAAAGGCTGTAGAGCTGATATAGTAGTCTATGTTGTCAGCGAGATAAAACATTTTTGCTAACGAGTCAGGTAATTAAATCAGTTTGAATATTTATTCAAAAAGTATTTAAAAACGCTTGACAGTGTTCGTTAGAAATGATATATTAATTAAGCTGTTTCAACACAGTAGATCTTTGAAAACTGAACAAAGTTTCGACAAACCAAATGTGTAGGGTCGCCCTTCGGGGCACAAAACATATTTGCAAAGTCAATTTCGCTAGCAAATAAATTAAGTAAC